>JAHFVB010000200.1 GCA_023264755.1 Mycobacterium sp.
ACCTTGCGTGCGACCTGGATACCGAGGATCGCCGGCGGGTTGTGCAGCGGGGCCAGCGGGGAGATCGCCTCTAGCTTGGCGATCAGCTCGTCGTCGACGATCGTGGGTCGGTACAGGTCGGGGCCCCCGTGCACGACCCGGTGTCCGACCGCGACCAGCTCGAGCGCCTCGAGGCCACAACCCGAATCGGCCAGCGCCGCGAACGCCGTCCGCAACGCCCCCTCGTGGTCAGGCGGGCCGCCGCCGTCGCCGATCCGCTCGACGATCCCGTCGGACAGCTGTCGTCCCGAATCCAGTTCGACCACTGCATACTTCAACGAGGACGAGCCACAGTTGAGCACCAAGACGGTAGCGCTCATTTGCCCTGCGCCTGAATGGCGGTGATGGCCACGGTGTTCACGATGTCCTCGACGAGCGCCCCGCGCGACAGATCGTTGACCGGTTTGTTGAGCCCTTGGAGCACGGGCCCGATGGCGATGGCCCCCGCACTGCGCTGTACCGCCTTGTAGGTGTTGTTGCCGGTGTTGAGGTCCGGGAAGATCAGCACGGTGGCGCGGCCAGCCACCTTCGACTCGGGCATCTTGCTGGCCGCCACCGAGGGCTCCACCGCCGCGTCGTACTGGATGGGCCCCTCGACCAGCAGCGCCGGTTCGCGCTGGCGCACCAGTTCCGTTGCGGCCCTAACCTTGTCGACGTCGGCCCCGGTTCCGGAACTACCGGTCGAGTAGGAGAGCATGGCCACCCGCGGCTCGATGCCGAACTGGGCGGCCGTGCGGGCGGACGAGATGGCGATGTCCGCGAGCTGTTCTGACGTCGGGTCCGGCACGATCGCGCAGTCCCCGTAGGCCAGCACCTGGTCGGCCAGACACATCAGGAAGATGCTGGACACCGTGGTGACCCCTGGCATCGTCCTGATGATCTCGAACGCGGGTCGGATGGTGTGCGCGGTGGTGTGCCGTGCCCCCGACACCATGCCGTCGACCAGGTCGTCGTACACCAGCATCGTGCCGAAATACGAGACGTCGTGCATGATTTCGTGCGCTTGCTCGACGGTCACGCCCTTGCTCTTGCGCAGCTCCGCGTACTGTTCTGCGAATCGATCGCAGAGCTCGCTGGTACGCGGGTCGAGCACCGTGGCGTCCGAGAGGTCGACGCCGAGTTCGGCGGCCCGGGCCCGCACCTCTGATTCGTCCCCCAGGATGGTGAGCTCGGCCACCGAACGCTGCAGCAGCCGCCCGGCCGCCCTGAGGATGCGGTCGTCGTCACCCTCCGGCAACACGATGCGCTTGCGGTCGGCGCGCGCACGTTCCAGCAACTGGTGGGCGAACATCTGCGGCGTGACGACCGAGGGAATCGGGATCGACAGCTGCGCAATGAGATCAGCGGTGTCGACGTAGGTGTCCATCAGCTTCAGCGCGGTGTCGATCTTGCGTTGCGACGTCGCCGTGACCCGCCCCCGCGTCTGCGCGACCGCCCGCGCGGTGTCGTAGGTACCGAGGTCGGTGGCGACGATCGGCAGGCGCAACCCGAGTCCGGATACCAGCTTGGCGATCGACGGATGCAGAGGCAGGCCGCCGTTGAGGATGAGGCAGGAGAGCGAGGGAAAGCCCTCCGCGGCATGGGCACTCGCCATCGCGAGCACGACGTCGGAGCGGTCTCCCGGGGTGATCACCGCCATGCCCTCGACCAACCGCTCCAGTACGTGCTCGGCGGTCATACCCGCCACCAGCACGCCAAGCGCCTCGCGCGTCAGTAAGTCTTCGTCACCGCTGATCACCTTGCCGTGCACCGAATCTCGGAGCTCGGCCACGGACGGCGCCACCAGCAGCGGCTCCTCGGGAAGCACGTAGCACTTGACGCCAACGGGCTCGAAGCGCTCCAGCGCGGCTGAGACGGCGTCGAGTTCGGCGGGGGCGCAACGGTTGGCCACGACCGCCGCGGCGTGGGCATGCTGGCCCACCAGCTCGGCCAGGCAGAGCTCCACGACGTGGGCGACCTCGTCGGGCGTCCGGTCGGCGGCGCGCACCGCCAACACGACCGGCGCGCCGAGATTCACGGCGATGCGTGCATTGACCGAGAGCTCGCTCGGGGACGCGACATCGGTGAAGTCGCTTCCGACGATCAGCACGGCGTCGCAGCGCTGCGCAACGTGGTGATAGCGGTCGACGATGTCGGCCAGCGCCGCGTCGGGGTCGTCGTGCAACTGCTGATATCCGACGCCGATGCAGTCCTCGTAGCCGAGCCCGGCGGTGGTGTGAGCCAGCAGCAACTCCAGGATGTAGTCGCGGTCCGCACCGCCGCCATCGTGCCCGTCTCGGTCCCCGCCGCGCGGCCCCTCCGGAACCCTGCTGATCGGCCGGAAGACTCCCACCTTGGCGACCGACGCCGCGAGCCGGTGCAGGATGCCCAACGCGATGGTCGACTTACCGGTGTCGCCCTCCGGCGACGCTACGTAGATTGCGACCGCGGTGCCTGAGCTCACGTGGACCAGCTTTCCCTATCGGACCCGGTTTGCGCAGCCTCGACCCCAAGAGTCGCGTCATCGTCGCGCAGCGAAGACACTCAGCAGCGCTCCTGCTAGCCAATGGTCGATGCGACGGCGCATCCGCGCGCACGCCGCGGCTACCGTGAGATGCTGGCCGGGCCGGACCACGCAGGAGGATGGGCTTGTTCGGTGCGCGTCGAGCCGAGCGATCAGCCTCCGTTCACCGCCACGGTCCAAGCGTGGTTCAAGGGTGCGGAACAGCCACCGGGCTTGGTTGCCGTCCGATACGACCGTGCCGATCACCGACGAGTGATCGTCGACGACTCGGCCGAAGCGCGAGCCGCCGCCCGGCAAGCCGAGGCAGTGTCGGGATAGTCCGCGACCCGAAGGACTTAAGGCGCCCCCGTGAGTACGGTCGCGTCGCCGACCCAAGTCGCGTAGTCCTACCCATTCTTCCGCGGCGCGGCCCGAGCTAGCGTCACCGTCATGAAAATGCGATACGAACGTTGGATGTCACACCTCACGACGCCGCTCGGGCTTGGCCCGAAATCGAGCCTCGTCGAGCTCGATAAATCCCACCTGCGCGTGAAGATGGGCTGGGCCTTCGACGCCAACATCCCGCTGACGTCCATCACGTCGGCCCAGCCAAGCACAGACCGAGTGCTCGGCTGGGGCGTGCACGTCGACACCGGCGGACGCTGGCTGGTGAACGGTTCATCGGCCGGGTTGGTCGACTTGTCGGTCGATCCAGCGGTGCGCGCCCGCGCACTGGGCCTGCCGATCAAGCTGAAGCGCCTACTGGTCAGCGTGGACGATCCCGACACATTGATCGCGGCCTGCTCGAAGCGCTGAGTCGGCGCAGGCGGCTCGTCCAACTAGTCGCGCTACGCCAGACAGCTTCGTGGTGACTCGTATCCGACGCCCACGCAAGACCATGGGGTCGCTGAGTCACGGTAGTGACGTTGACCGCGTCGGCGTCAGCCCAGCTTCCGGAGCCGGGGCTCGAGGTCGCGTTGGAACAGTTCCAGGAAGCGGCGCTGATCGTGGCCGGGGGCATGGAACACCAGGTGGTTGAGGCCCCAATCGACGTAGTCCTTGACCTTCGCCACGGCCTCGTCGGGATCGGAGGCGACGATCCAACGCTTGGCCACCTGCTCGATGGGCAGCTCGTCGGCGGCCTTCTCCATCTCCAGCGGGTCGTGGATGTTGGTCTTCTGCTCCGCAGTCAGCGACAGCGGCGCCCAGAACCGGGTGTTCTCCAGCGCCAGTTCGGGATCGGTGTCGTAGGAGATCTTGATCTCGATCATCCGGTCGACGTCGTCGGGGTTCTTGCCGGCGGCTTCGGCGCCCTCTCGCATGGCGGGGATTAGCTTGTCCTGGTACAACTCCGCCCCCTTGCCGGACGTGCAGATGAAGCCGTCGCCGGCCCGGCCGGCGTACTTGGCCACCTGCGGCCCGCCGGCGGCGATGTAGATCGGAATCCCACCCTCGGGCACGTCGTAGATCGACGCACCCTTGGTCTGGTAGTACTCACCCTCGAAGTCGACGCGGTCACCGAGCCATAGTTCGCGCATCAGCCGCACCGACTCGCGCAGGCGCGCATAGCGCTCCTTGAACTCGGGCCATTCGCCCTGATATCCGGTGGCGATCTCGTTGAGCGATTCGCCGGTGCCGACGCCGAGGAAGATCCGGTCGGGGTACAGACACCCCATGGTGGCGAACGCCTGGGCGATGACCGCCGGGTTGTACCGGAACGTCGGCGTGAGCACCGACGTGCCGAGCACCAGACGCTTGGTGCGCTCGCCGACGGCGGTCATCCAGGCCAGCGAGAAGGGCGCGTGCCCGCCTTCGTGTCGCCACGGCTGGAAGTGATCGCTGACGGTTGCGCTGTCCATGCCGTGCGCCTCGGCCTCCTCGGCCAGCTCGACGAGCTCGCGCGGCGCGAACTGCTCCGCCGACGCCTTGTATCCCAATTTGAGTTCAGCCACGTTACTTTTCTACCCCTCGGTGGTGCGGGCTATTCCACTGCGGGTGCGTCGCGCGCGAATCCGACGACGATTCCCCTCGCGAGCATGGTCGTCACGTTCCCACCGGCGTCGGCTCCGGGACTCCACCCGACGCATGCCTACACTGGCCGGGTGGCGACTTCAGTCCAGCTGACGCAGCTCACCGACACCGTCCACTTCGCTCAGACCGACCTGGTGAATTGGACGTTGGTGGCCGACGACACCGGGCTGCTGATCATCGACGCCGGGTATCCAGGTCAGCGCGAGGAAGTGCTCGGCTCGGTTCGCCAACTGGGGTTCGACGTCGATGACATTCATGCGTTCCTGCTCACCCACGCCCACGTCGACCACTTCGGCACCGCCATCTGGTTCGCGAAAACCCATGGAACGCCGGTGTTTTGCCACTCCGCGGAAGTCGGCCACGCCCATCGGGAGCACCTCGAACAAGTGTCGCTGCTGGACCTGGCCACCAGGATGTGGCAGCCGCGATATCTGAAGTGGTCCCTCGAGATCGGCGGGCTGGGCGCGTTGACCCGCGCCGGCATCCCCACCGCGCACGCCCTGACCGAAGAGGTCGCGGCGGCCCTGCCGGGCACCCCCATGGCGATCCCGTCGCCCGGCCACACCGGCGGACACTGCTCGTATCTGGTCGACGGTGTCCTGGTCGCCGGGGACGCGCTCGTCACCGGCCATCCCCTGTCGACCCGACGGGGACCACAGCTGTTGCCCAGCATCTTCAATCACGATCAGGACGCGTGTCTGCGCAGTCTCAGCGCGCTCGGCATGCTCGATGCCGAGGTGTTGGTCCCCGGCCACGGGCCGGTGTGGCATGGCCCCATCCGAGCGGCCGCCGAGCAGGCCGCGCAATGAGCGAACCGACCGCGGTCCACCAGGATCGGCGTCGTGCCGAATCCTTCGGAGCCGTCGCCGACCAGTACGACAGGTACCGGCCGCGCTACCCCGAGCAACTCATCACCGCCCTGGTCCCGGCTGCGGGGCTCGCCACGCTGGACGTGGGTGCGGGCACCGGCATCGCCTCACGGCAGCTACTCGCCGCCGGCGCCGACGTCCTTGCCGTCGAACCCGACGCCAACATGGCGGCCGTCGCGTCCGACAAGGGCGTTCGCGTCGAGGTGGCGAGCTTCGAACAGTGGGAACCGGCGGGCCGGACGTTCGATCTAGTGGTGTTCGCCCAGTCGTTCCACTGGGTGGAGCCGGTGTCCGCCCTGCGCACGGTGGCCGCGCTGCTCAACCCCGGAGGGCGCCTGGCGCTGCTCTGGAACCGCATCCGTCCCGACACGCCCACCCCCGAGCAGTTCGACGCGGCCTATGCGGGCGTGCTGGACGAGTGGCGCCGGGCTCCGTCTTCCGACGTCGAGGGCGGTGACCAACTCGTGGCGCTGCTCGACGCGGCCGGTTTCGTCAGCGCGCAGCACCACTACGTCGAGCGGTTGCACTACCGCACCGAGGACTGGGTGGACATGGTCACCACGTATTCCAACGTGCTGACGCTGGAGCCCGACGTCCGGGCGGAGCTGCGGGGCCGCCTGGAGCAATGCATCGGGGCGGCCGGCGTGGACGCCACCAACGACGCGCTGGCCATCGTCTGCCAGCTCAGGTGAGCACCTCGTAGCCCAGCAGGAAGACCGACACCAGACACAGCCCGCAGGCGATGATGATCGCCGGCATCAGAATCATCGCGTCGAGTTCACCGTCGTCGAGTGCGTCCTTCGCGATGGGCCCGAACAACACCCGGGCCAGCGCAGTGCCGCGGAACCCCCGCACGACACGCTGGAGGCCCGCGGCGTTGCGGTAGCGCCCGACGAGCACCCGCACGCCGATACCCACCGCGAACGTCACTAGCGCGCCGACGAGCAACAGCCATCCCACAGCCGTTTGCGACAACATCTTGCACCCCTGGCGTAAGTTCGCCTCACCGCTCGAGTCAGCCTAGCAACCGCCGATTCACCCGAGGTCCTTCGCGAACGCCACCGGATAGACCTCGCGCTCGGCACGGCTACCCGACTCGTCGCGCTGCTGCCCCTCGGCGGACCACGATTCCGGCAGGCGGTGATACCCGGTGGCCAGGTACAGCGCCTCGGCCTCGGGCTGACGGTCTCCCGTGGTCAGGTAGGCGCGGCGATACCCCCGCGCTCGGAGCTCGCGCTCGAGGACCTCGAGCAGGGCGCGCGCGTAGCCACGTCGACGGTGGCGTGCGTCGGTCCAGATGCGCCTGAGTTCTGCGGTTTGCTCGTCGAACCTGCGGAAGGCCCCGCCCGTGACGGGCACGTCGTCGAGCAGCCCGACGAGCATGCCTCCGGCGGGCGGCTCGAATTCCGCAGCCGGGTAACCCCGCAACCACTTCGCGACCCCACTGACCGTGCCGTCGTAGCGGGTGGCGTATTCGATCGCGAGCTCGTCCAACAGTGGTTGCGCCAACGCATCGTCCTGGCCAACGGGTACGAATCGCAGCTCACTCACCCCAACCTCCAACGCACGACGCTCGGCCACCTTCCCAGAATGGCTTGCCAAGGCAAAACTTGACGGGTGTAAAGTTTCCTCGCATGGACAACGTCACGGGTAAGACCATCGCCATCACCGGCGCGGCACGCGGCATCGGACACGCCACGGCCAAGGCCCTGCTGATCCGCGGGGCTCGCGTCGTCATCGGCGACCGCGACGTCGCGATCCTCGAACCGGCGATCACCGAACTATCCAGGTATGGGCAGGTCACCGGCCATCCGCTGGACGTCACCGACCCAGCCTCCTTCGCCACGTTCCTCGACAAGGCCCGTGCCGACGGCTCGGGCCACATCGACGTGCTCATCAACAACGCCGGCGTCATGCCCGTCGGCCCGTTCCTCGAACAGTCCGAGCAGGCCATCCGCTCGTCCATCGAGGTCAACTTCTCCGGCGTGCTCACCGGTTGCCGGCTGGTACTCCCCGAGATGGTCAAGCGCCGCCGGGGGCACATCATCAACATCGCATCGATGGCGGGCATGGTCGCCGTGCCGGGCCAGGTCGTCTACGCCGGAACCAAGTTCGCCGTCGTCGGCCTGACCACGGCCATGGCGGACGAATTCGCGCCCCAGGGCGTCGACGTCACGGTGGTCATGCCGACGTTCACCAACACCGAGTTGATCGCCGGCACCAAGGCCACCGGACCGCAGAAGCCGGTCCAACCCGAAGACATCGCCGCGGCGATCGTGAAGGCCATCGACAAGCCGAAGACGACCCACGTGTCGGTACCGTCTCCGCTGCGCTTCGTGGCCGCACTGACCTCGACGCTCAGCCCCCGCGGGCGGCGTTGGCTCGCCAAGAAGACCGGCAACGACCGCGTCTTCCTGGACTTCGACAAGACCAAACGCCAGAGCTACGAGGACCGCGCCCAGAGCGCCACCGGAGTCATCGAGAAGTAGGGCCGCCGCGTCCTCGCATGATCGCCCCGAGCTCCGCCCGCGTGCTCACCCCAATGCGCCGGCACGCCCGCAGCACGTGACCTTCGACCGTCCGCACCGACATGACCAGCCGGTCCGCGATGTCCTTGTTGGACAGGTCCGCCGCGACCAGTTCGGCGACCTCGAGTTGTCGACCCGTCAGCGGAACCGGTGGCGCCAATCGGCGGGTGGCGGGGGTGCACAGGCCGCCGCAGTCGCGGGCCAGCTGTTCGGCCGTCGCGGCGGCCAGCAGCCCACTGCCCCGCTGCTGGGCCGCCAGGAACGCCACCGCAGCTTGGGCCGCGGCATCGGACGCAGCGGCCCGATCGCCAACGGCCTGATACGCCCGGGCCGCCGCGAGTAGTCCTTCCCCACTGCCAGAACGCAGCGACTCGGCATGCGCCGCAACGGCTTCGGCCAACGGGAGCGCCAATCGGTCGGCCAGCTCGCGAGCCCGACCGGCCAGGACACCCGACCCGTCGGCAGCGCCCCACTGCAGGGCCGCCTG
>JAHFVB010000201.1 GCA_023264755.1 Mycobacterium sp.
GTTCGGCACGGAAACTGGTCCCGTGCCACAGAATTCGGTCCCTTCGACCTCGTGCTGTGCAACCCGCCCTACGTGCCAGAGTCGCCCGCCGGCGACGACGAGGTCATCCCGGCGCACGCGGGCCCCCCGTTGGCCTTCGACGGTGGCATCGATGGACGTCGGGTGTTGGATCCGCTGTGCTCGGCGGCCCGCAAGCTGCTCGCTCCCGGCGGCACGCTGCTCCTGGTCCATTCGGAGTTCTCCGGCACCGAGGCCTCGTTGAGTGCGCTACGGAGTGCAGGATTGAACGCGGCGGTGGTGGACCGCCGACACATCCCGTTCGGACCCGTCCAGACGGCCCGGGCAAGGTGGCTGGAACGCAGCCGTGGCCTGGAGCCCGGCCGCCGGGTGGAGCAGTTGGTCGTCATCCGGGCGGACGTCCGGTGACGGAGCGGCCCACCCGCGCCGTGCGGATCGTGGCGGGCGGTCCGATCATGGTCGAAGGTCCGGTGCGCATCGAAGCGCCCGACGGCAGCGTCGTGGAGTCCGACCGATTCATGGTTGCCATCTGTGCCTGTCGGCGCAGCAAGTCCTATCCGCTGTGCGACACCAGCCACCGCCGACGCAACAAACCCGACGCTGCGTCAGGAGACGGGGCGGCGCAGTGACGACTCGCCCGCCTGCCAGCACGTCATCAGGTGCGTAGCGAGCCGATCCTCCACCAGATTGAACGCCCGGATTCCGAACACGACATCGGATTCCAGATGCGGTTCTCGGTCCAAGAGCGCGTCGACCACGTCGGTCCGCACCACCTGTTCGTGCACGGCATCGGCCTCTACGTGCTCTCGATAGAACCGAATGCACTGGTCTGGTGCGTGGAACCGCGTCAGCGCCGCAACCAGCCGACGCGACCCCGGAGACGAGGTGATCTCGGTCGCGGCGAAGTGGCCGATCGCGGCGGCCCGTAGGTCACGGTGCAATCCGAACAACGACATCAGGTTGACCGTCACCAGCGCTTCAGCCGTGACGTCGTCCAAGTAGCGCAGATACGTCGGATCGAGGCCGGCCGCCTCCATTAGCTCGCCGTACAGGTGTTGATGCACCTGATCGCCTCGGCCAGCACCGAATTCGTCGAACTCTACGGCGACGAACGCCGCCTTCGCGTGGCCCGACAGCCGTGGGATGACCCAGGCGTGCGGATCGCCCTCCTTCAGGTGGTACACCGACCGATGCACGAAGTACTCCCGCATCTGGTCCCACGTGCCGCGGTCACGGAGGTAATACGACGGGCCCTGCCCGCCGGGCGGCTCGACGGACAGCCCCGCCATCTCATCGGCAGCAGTTGTGCCGGAGTCGATTTGGCCGACATCGTCGCGGACGGCTTCGAGGAAGGCTTCCTCCAGCCGAGCGCGAAGGGCCAGTACGCCCGGATCCCACTCCCACCGCTCGTCGACTCCGGCGAATCCGCGGTAGTGAAGTTCGTAGCACACCGAAAGAGCCAGCTGAAGGTCTTGGCCGTACGGATCGGAATCGCCCACCGGCGCCTCGACGGGATTGAACTGCCGGCGCGGCGCGCGACACATCAGGTGCCCAATCACCGCGGCGGAGATCGGTCCGCAGGCCAAGGGCAGGGTCGGCTCTAGTCGTGCAACGGCGTGACTCACGTCGACGGTAATACCCGGGGCGGCCGCACGCGAAACGACCCCCGGTGCTCCGCGCCGGAGGGGTAGTGGGGTGACGTCCGGATGCGCCCCCCCATTTCATCGGGTATCGCATCGGGTCTCGTTGCGCGACGGCCCACTTCGATTGCGATTCGCGAAACGGGGTATCCGACCGCCAAGACGGTGAAGAGCGGCGAAGAAGCGGCCGTGGCCTTACCGGTCAGGCCTTCCCTCACAATCGCCAGGAGTCGTCAGTGCCCGCAACCCGTAACTCCGACCAGGCCGCCCCACGGCCAGTAAGTCCCACTGGCGGCAGCGCCCCCGATTCGGAGCTCCGCGCTCAGTCCGGTCAGTACCTGACCACTGCGCAAGGGCTTCGGCTGCCCGACACGGACCATTCCCTCAAAGTCGGCGCCCGCGGTCCGACCGTGCTGGAGGACTTCCACCTACGCGAGAAGATCACCCACTTCGACCACGAACGCATCCCGGAGCGCGTCGTGCACGCGCGGGGGGCCGCAGCGCACGGTGTCTTCGAGTCCTACGGCACCGCTGCCTCGGTCACCAAGGCAGCCTTTCTGGGCAAAAAGGGCACCAAAACCGAGGTGTTCACCCGCTTTTCGACGGTGCTCGGATCCCGCGGTTCAGCGGACACCGTGCGGGACACCCGCGGCTTCGCGGTCAAGTTCTACACCGATGAGGGCAACTTCGACCTGGTCGGCAACAACATGCCCGTCTTCTTCATCCAGGACGGCATCAAGTTTCCCGACCTCATCCACGCGGCGAAGCCGCATCCGGATCGGGAGATCCCGCAGGCGCAGTCGGCCCACGACACCTTCTGGGACTTCGTGTCACTGCGCACCGAGGCCACCCACCACGTGCTCTGGAACATGAGCGACCGCGGCATTCCGCGCTCGTACCGGACCATGGAAGGCTTTGGCGTACATACCTTCCGCGTCGTCAACGCCGCAGGCAAGACCAGTCTGGTCAAGTTCCACTGGAAGCCCGCCGCCGGCGTGCACTCCCTGGTGTGGGAGGAGGCGCAGCTCGCCGCCGGCTGCGACCCGGACTTCCACCGCCGCGACTTGGCCGACGGCATCGAAGCAGGTGCGTTCTTCGAATACGAGCTTGGCGTCCAGGTGATGCCCGACGACGGAACCGAGACGTTCGAAGGCATCGAGCTGCTGGACCCGACCAAATTGGTTCCCGAGGAGCTCGCTCCGGTGCAGCTGATCGGCAAGATGACGCTGAATCGCAACCCCACCAACTACTTCGCCGAAACCGAGCAGGTCGCCTTCCACACCGGAAACCTGGTGCCCGGCATCGAAGTCACCAACGACCCGCTGATGCAGGCCCGGTTGTTCTCCTATCTCGACACGCAGCTCACCCGGCTCGGCGGCCCGAACTTCACTCAGCTGCCCATCAACCGGCCGCACTGCCCGGTCAACGACATGCTGCGGGACGGCATGCATCAAGGCGCCGTCCACACCGGCACGGCGGCCTACCACCCCAACAGCGTCGACGGCGACGAGCCGCACCCGGCCGACGAGAAGCACGGCGGATACGTGCAGACCCCCCGAGTCGGCGAAGGGGTCGTCGGGCGCGGGCAACCGGCTTCCTTCGACGACCACTTCTCCCAGGCGACGATGTTCTACCGCAGCCTCAGTCCCATCGAACAAGCCCACGTGGTGGAGGCGTTCACCTTCGAGTTGGGCAAGGTCTACGAGCAGGCGATCAAGGAACGCGAATTGACGGTGCTGGCCAACGTCGACACCGAGCTATGCCAACAAGTGGCCACCGGCCTCGGACTGCCCGCACCCAAGGGCAGCCCAGCCAAGGACGTCGTGACATCGCCCGCCCTGGTCCAGCTGCTGGCCGAACCAGGACCGATCGTCGGACGAAAGCTCGGCATCATCGCCGACGCGGGTTCGGACCTCGCGAGCATCGCGAAGCTGATCAAGTCGATGTCCGCCGTCGGAGTCACCGCGCTGGTCATCGCTCCGGTGGGCGGAGTGCTGAAGGCCGGTCGCCGCTCGGTCACCGTCGACCGCACCTTGGCCACCGCGCGGTCCATCGAATTCGACGCGCTCGTCGTGGCCGGTGGAACCGCGTCAACCGGAGACATCAAACTCGTGGTGCTGCTCCAGGAAGCGTTCCGGCACTGCAAGGCACTGGCCGCCTGGGGCGATGGCGCGGCAGTGCTGAAGTCGGCGCGCATCTCACCCAAGGACCCGGGAGTCGCCGTGGCTGACGACGTCGACAAGGCGTTCGTCACCTCACTGTCCGCCGCGCTGGGCTTGCACCGGGCATGGGACCGTGCGTGAGTCCCCACTGGCCCGCGCCCGGAACGCGGATCTTGCACTCCATCGGGACCTGGCCGGCGGTGATCGACGTCGAGACGGTCGTGGAGCACGCCGAGATCGGACACGAGTTGGTGTTGTTGGCGAAGGTGCGACCCGCGGAACAGGCACGAATCACCTTGCGGCTCAGTGATCTTCCCGACGGCGGGTGTCGTGTCGAAATGAGCGAGTTGGCGGTGAGCCGCCCCCTGCGCTGGGTACCCGACCGCATGCAATTGCTCGGCGTCGCACCCCGCAACCGCGAATGCACCTGGCGCTTGGCCATGATCGCCGAGCAACAGGACCCGGACGCGCTCTGAGCCAGCCGGTCAGGACCAGCTCACCGAGCCAGGTCCCATTGACCGAAGTCGGCGGCGAGCACGTCGTCGACGTCCACGTGGACCCCGCCCAGCACGACAGCGGGGTCTGATGCGGTGAAGACGGCGGACTGATAGAGCACGGCCGCGGGCTCGCGCTCACCGCGTGACCACGCCCGCGTCTGCCACGCCCAGCGGTGCCCAGGAGTACTCGAGGTGCCGATGACGTCGTCGGCAATGGCCCAGGCACACGCATGGGCATGGCCATAGAGGCCGGTGCGCTCGACGCCCAACACGGAGTTGATTCCCCGAAACCAGGCGAGCACGAGGCTTTTCCACGCGTCGAGGTCGATGTCGTCATCGACGCTGAAGAAGATCGGGGCCGACGCTGGGCCGCCGGCACCACCGTGCAGGCGCAGCGCGTTCTGGGCGTCCGCCACGCCACCGTCATACCCGCGGGTGAAGTCCGACGGGGTGGGCCAGCCGGGTTTGCCGTACTGAAAGTTGCTGACGACGTGGAGCCCGGACGCGCGCAACGCGTCGGCGTATTCACGAGTGACGGGCTTGAAGTCGAAGTTGGCGCCGGGGCGAGATTCGGATACGTAGACCACTGCGCCCGCATACCCGGCCGCTGCGAGCTGGTCGGGCTGCACCAGCCGTTCCGCGAAGTCGACCAGCTGGAGGCCCGTGGCGCGCGCGGGTGCAGCGTCGCCGAGCGCCACCGCGGTGCCAAGGCCGACCAGCGCCGGCACGTACCTGAGCACTTGGCGACGTGAGGGCGCTGCTCGCTCGTGGCGTTCCGCGGGGCCAAGCGAGTCACTCATCGGGGCCGGTACGACGTCAGTTCTGGGGGTTCCGAGCGCATTGCACGATCAACGTCGCCAACCCCTCGGACAGATGGTACTTCTGCGCGAGCGCCGCAATCTCGGTCTTTCCGGTCCCCGTGCCGTACGCCTCGGCGCCGATCTTGCCCAGCGTGCTGGAGTCGAGCGGTACACCGCCGACGGACATCGCGTCAGACGCCATGCAGCGGAGGTAGCCGGGCCGGTCGAAGTCGGCTGATGCGGGCGGGGCCAGCTCCACGGCCAGTGCGCACATCATCGTGGCGAGGACAACGGGGTGAATCTTCTTCATGCGCGAAGCGGTCTCCTGCTCGGTCCTTCCCCCGGGTGGCCAATCGTAGCTTCTGACGCTCATTGGGCGCTGCAGGGCAGGTCGGGGCGATGCCGCGCGTCCGGTTCCGGCATTCGTCGGCACCGCCTATCGTGTCCTCAATCGCAGTTTGCCGGAGCCCGACGTGGAGGCGACGCCAATGGATCGGCCAAGGGACCGAGACGCTAGCGCCGAGCCGTGGGCTTGCGCTGCCGAGCAGGAACCGACCTGCCCCGATGACGCTCGTCGACTACTACCTACGAATCCTGCATTTCGGTCGGAATCCAGCGCTGGACTTCGGCCTCGGTCCGTGGCACGTCCACCTTCACGGCCGACCCGTGTTCCTCATGTGGGTCACCGTCGCGATTCTGGCGCTCGGGGGTGTCGCGGTGCTCGCGTCGCGCAAGCGCGAGTTGATCGACAAGTGGGCCTCGTGGATGGTCATCGCACCGGTGTTCGGCATTCCGATTTGGATGGGGAGGGGCCCGACGGCCGTAGTGGCCGCCGCGGTGGCCGTGGTCGCGGTGATCGAGTACGCGCGGCTGGTGAGCCTGCGCCGATGGGACGTAGGGCTGCTCCTGGTCTTGGCCGTCGGCTACCCGCTCGGCGCCTGGCTGCGCCCGTCACTGTTGGAGTTGGCGCCGATCCTGGTGTTGGCCTGCGCGCTGCCCTCGGTGCTCGGCGGTGACGTCGAGCGCGGTGTCCGACGCAGCCTGTTCACCGGCTTCGGTTCGGTGTGGATCTGCTGGTCCCTGGCCCACCTGGTGACCTTGGGTGCCGATGCGTTCCTGGTGTGCCTGGCGGTCGCGGTCACCGACGTCGCCGCCTGGTGTGGCGGAAAGGGGTTGCGCCGCTTCGGCTGGGCTCGACATCCACTGTCCCGGCTGAGTCCGAACAAGACCTACGGTGGCCTCTTCGGCGCCTTCGTCGGGGCCTTCCTCGTACTGACGTTGCTCGGTTCGATATCGGTGGGGCTGCTGATAGCGGTGGCGTTCGGTGGCCTCGTCGGCGACCTGCTCGAATCGATGGTGAAGCGGGACGCCCAGGTCAAGGATGCCGGCACGTGGCTACCGGGCTTCGGAGGGCTGCTGGACCGCATCGACTCGCTGCTGGTGGTGCTCCCGCTCGCCCAAGTCCTTCGATGAGAGCTGCGATGGATCGCCGAACCCGAACCGCCACAAGCCCTTCACGGGTCTGGTCGGCGATTTCCCGGCTCGTCAGTAGTCGGTTCGGTTTGGTGCTGGCGTTCGGATGGGGTTTCGCCGAGGCGCTGAGCTGGTTCATCGTCGCCGAAATGGCGTTGATACTGTTCGCCGCAGCGGTACCCCGGCGCGTGATGCCCTGCGCCGCAGCAGTAATCGGGGGTTCGGTGCTCGGCGTGCTGACCAATGCCGCGCTGGCTGCACACCACGTCTTCCTGCCCGCCCCGCTGACCACGCCGCGGATGGCCCAGACTGCCTTCGACCAGCTGGCCGCCGGGCCGAGCGCGATCATGAATCAAGCCCTCTCGGGCATTCCCGTCAAGGTGTATGCGCGCGCCGCCGGCCAGCACGGCATCGGAGCGTGGGACCTGGCCGGTTGGACACTGCTGGAGCGCGGGCTCCGAATCTCGATGGTGGGCTTGGTGGTTTGGCTACTCTCCCACCTGTTTCACCGTTGGCTCAGCCGGTACTACGGGTTCTACCTGGTGGTCGCGATCGTCGTATTCACCGGTTCGCTCACCGCGGTCATCGCGGCGTGGTCCTAGCGTCGCCGACTGGGGACGGTGAGTCGGACCCTCCATCGCACGAACGCGGCGTAGCAGAGCGACAGCACCCCGAGCATGACGACGTCGAGGTACCAGGCCGACGGGGTGTGCCTCCAATGGGAATCGTCCGGAACTCCGGCCACGAGGTGGCTCAGGTCGGCCGTCGAGGCCGTAGCGGCCAAACCCCACCGTGCCGGGGTGAACCACGAGCAGGCCTCAAGTAGCGCCCGGTCCGTCACCGGGATGAAACCGCCCGCGAGCACCAGCTGCGCGGTCAGAGTCGCCGCCATCAGCGGCAGCACCTGATTGCCGTTGTGCGCCAACGCCGATACTGCCAGCCCGAACACCGCTGCGGCCACGCACGTGGCGGCCGTCCCGACGAACAATTCGAACACCGGACTGCCGAGCGCCGCCGCGTCCGGAGGTGCGGGCTTGCCGAGCTTGGGCGCCGTCACCAGCACGACCAGGACTGTCGCCTGAGCCACCGCCGCGGTACCGAACACGACGACCTTGGCCAGGACGTAGGCCGACGTCGACAGTCCGGCCGCCCGTTCGCGGCCGAAGACGGCTCGTTCACCCACCAATTCGCGAATGGTCAGTGCCGTGCCCATGAAGATCGCTCCGAGATTGAGCAACACCACGAGTTGCTTCGGCTCGAATGGTGCCGCGCTGTCGGGCGCGGGCTTGGCGAAGCCGACCTCACCGGCCACGGCGAGCGGTAACAGCCCGACCAGGACCGGGAGCAACACCAGGAACAGGAAGTACCTGCGGTCGGCGACCGTCAACCGCAGCTGACGGCGCACCAGCGTCGAGAGTTGACGTACGACGCCGTTGGTGGCGCCGGCCCGCTGGGGAGCGGGTCGGGCTGGGCCCGTCCGGGTCGGGCTGGGCGAAGCGACGGGCGGCGCGGCGTGTTCGAGGAAGCGGCGGTGGGCCGCGACTGGATCGGCTTCGATCGTTGTGAAGACATCGGCCCAGTCGCTGCTGCCGAGTGTCGGACCGAGCTCGCTCGGCGGTCCACAGAACGCGGTCCGGCCGCCCGGGGCAAGCAGCAGCACCTGATCGCAGACGTCCAGGTAGTCCAATGAATGGGTGACCACCACGATCACGCCGCCGGCCTCGGCGAGCCGGCGCAGCAGCGACATCACCTGCCGGTCCAGCGCGGGGTCCAGCCCGGTCGTGGGCTCGTCGAGGACGAGCAGGGCAGGGCTGGTCAGGAGTTCCATGGCGATCGAGACG
>JAHFVB010000202.1 GCA_023264755.1 Mycobacterium sp.
CGGCACCGGGGGTGAAGTCGACGGGTATCTCGCGAAAGTCCAACCCGCATCCGGTGATCAGTTCGGCGAATGGCGTGTACGCCGCCACTACTACCTGGTGTCCGGCTCGCTGCAGCGCCACCCCGACACCGACCAGGGGCGACACGTCCCCGCGGCTGCCGACCGCTGCGATCGCCACGGTAGTCATCGTGCGCTCCGCACGATGCGGCCGAAGATCTCGATCAGGTCTTCGCCATAACCTCTTGCATCGTAGGTGGGTTCGCGCAGGATCTGCTCCACCACCGAGTTCACGGCACCGCGCAGCGCCAGCGCAGTCGATTCGAGCGGGAAGTCGCCGAACTCACCGTCGCGCTGGCCGGCCGCCAAGATTGCGGTGGGATCGAGCACGGCCAACTGCTTCGCGACTTCAGGACTGAGCCCGAGTTGGTCGAAGCGCCGTCCGTCACTGGGCTGGAAGTTCGTCGCCGTCGACGTCAAAGCCAGCAGCGCAGTTCGGTGGGTAGCGAAATACTTTATGCAGGAACGGATGTACGCGTTGAGCTGTCCTGTCGCCGTGGGCTCTGCTTCCAAGGCCGGCACGACCAGCGTAAGCATCGTCCGGTACATGTGCTCAACGATCGCGTCGACGAGGTTGTCCTTGCTGCCGAAGTGGTAGAGCACCGCACTCATCGCGATGCCAACTCGGTCAGCGATCTTGCGTATCGACGCCTGCGGATAGCCCACTTCTGCGATCACCTCGATCGCGCAGGCCACGATCTGCGCTCTGCGCGCAGTCCGGGTGAATGACTCGGGCCGCTCGCTCTTGGGTGACATATGCCGACCCTAGATCGGGTGATCCAGTATTAGAAGGGTCGATCTATTCTTAGATCACCTGATCAAGGCGAGGACTCTGACAACGTTCGCAGCCGAGGTGCATGCGCGACCTCCGAACTGGGCAGGCGGCGCGGCGACTTGTGGAGAGAGCCGACGGATTTGGAGCTGAGACGACGTCGATCGAGCACGTTGGATCGACGGCGGTGCCGGACCTGGCAGCCAAGCCCATCATCGACATCGCCGCGCCGGTGCGCTCGCTGGTCGAGGCGCACCGTGCCATACCGGTACTGGAGCGGACGGGCTGGTGGCATTGGCCATCGGATCCGAACGGCTCCTGGCGACTGTGGTTCTTGCGCCCGCGGCCAAGACGGAATTCGTGATCAAGCTACCTCGAAAGACCGGCATCGACATGACGCTAGCTTCGGCCAGGGCGGCTCTGCGCGGCCGTCGCCGTCAGTGCGCTGGTGGCGCCATTGGGATGGGCGATACGAGAGGCCCGAGTGCTCCCGATGCCGCTGCGAATATGGATCCTGCGATCGAACCCGGCTATTTGCCGTGCGCTTCTTGATTGCATTGTGGGCTGTCGTCATCGCGGTGCCGTGCGTGGCGAAAATTACGCCATCGGCCTTCGCGCCGGCCGCGCTGGTCTTGCTCGGCATCGCGTTGATGGTGATGCTTTGCGGTCGAAAGAAGGCCTTTCGATGGTGCGTGGATCCTCACGGCGTCGTCGTGCAGCAGGTTGCGCTGGACCGCGCCGCCGCGAAGGGATGCGCATGAATCATTGGCGCGGGGTTACGGATATCTGTCTTCTGCCTTACCGCCATACCTTGCAAACACTGACCGCCATACGTTGCGGACAGCCGAGATATTCGATACTTTGGGTTCCATACCAATGGTATGGTTGTGCAAATCCGATACCAAGAACATCGAGGGAGCTAAACGTGGCCGAACGAATTGTCTGTCAGCTAATCGACGATATCGACGGTTCCGAGATTTCGGATGCCAGCGGAGAACGAGTCAAATTCTCGGTCCGCGGCCAGTCCTTTCAGATCGACCTATCCGCCTCGAATATCGCCAAGTTCGACAAGGCCCTCAAGCCGTTCATCGAGGCGGCAGCGAAGGTTCCCGGCAAGTCCGGCCGCGGCGCAAAGGCGGCTACCAATGGCCCGGCGCAAAAGGGCCAGCTAAAGGCGATCCGCGAATGGGCGCGCAAGAACGGACACCAGGTGTCGGAACGCGGTCGGATCAAGGCAGAGGTCGTCGAGGCCTTCGCAGCGTCTCACTGAGCCCCGTCGGGGCGCATGCGCTACCTCAAAATCGTTGAGGCCGTGTCCATCTAGCGACCTGCGTCGTCCTGCCGCGACGCAGGTGTCTGAGCGCGGAGCACGGTACGTCTGCCGACAAGCGCGGTGGCGTCGGAAGTGACGTCATCGACGATGACGACGGTGACCGGGATCGTTGACGTCGAATCATGCTCGCGCAACGGGACGGCGGGGAATCCGCCGGGGCCGCCGTTGGTGCGCACTCCGACCACCCGATCAGGTGCGATCCGTTGACCGTCGATGCTCGTGGGGTATTGCGGGAGCTGGTTGAGTTCACGTTCGGAGGCTCGCCAGTCATAGTCGTTGCGCCAGTACTCGCTGAGTTCGCGCAGCCATTCCATCGGCACGCCGGAATCCCCGCTGTCATCGGGAAGCACTGGTAGCCAACGAGTCTCGTCGAGACGACGATGTAGCCGACCGGCGTCGTCCCGTCCGCATCCGACCCGTCAGGCCTGTACGCCGACCGGCAGGCGGTGTAGCGCCTCGACCAGCGGGGCCAACTCGGGTGTTTCGCAGGCCTTTTCGAGCGCTGCTTCGAGCGTCGCATCGTGTATCGGGCGCGCCCTGTCGAGCAGGGTGCGGCCGGCAGGGGTCAGTTCCGTGTAGATCCCGCGCCGGTCGTCCACACACAAGATCCGCGTCAGCAGGCCACGCTCCTCGAGCCGGTTCACCAGCCGGGTGGTTGCGCTGCTACTGAGTGCCGCTGCGCGGGCCAGCTGGGCCATTCTCATGTGCCAACCGTCTTGGCGGTTCAGGGCGTCGAGCACGGTGTACTCGACCACCGACAGCTGACACTCGAGCTGAAGCGCTCGCTCCAGTTCGGCGTCGAGCGCTCCGTGGAGCGCGGCCAGGATGCGCCACCCCTGGGCTCGGATCTCGACGGCGTCGTCGGCAATACCCACATTGACCTCCTTGGACACGCTTCACCAAAGATACCAGCTTGCGCTTAAAGCAGGCGCGTGCAACTATTTACCAGGCGTATGCAACTAATGCACACGCGCTCTATCGTCTGATGCACGCACTTGGGAAGGAACTTCCATGCCGTTGGGTCTCATTGCCCTAGCCATGGGCGGATTCGGAATCGGGCTCACCGAGTTCGTCATCTTGGGCCTACTGCCGGAAGTGTCCGCCGACTTCCAGGTCACCGAATCCGTCGCCGGCTACCTGATTTCGGGCTACGCACTCTCGGTCGCCATCGGCGCCATCGTCCTGACCGCCGCCGTCACCCGATTCGAGCGCAAGAGAGTGCTGCTCTCCCTGATGGTGCTGTTCATCATCGGCAACCTGATGTCGGCCCTGGCCCCCACGTACGAGGTGATGATGGGGGGACGCGTCGTCGCGGCCCTATGCCACGGCGCATTCTTCGGAATCGGCTCGGTGGTAGCCGCTGACATGGTGGCTCCCAACAAGCGGGCCGGTGCCATCGCGATGATGTTCGCGGGGTTGACCATCGCCAACGTCCTCGGCGTCCCCTTCGGGACCTTTGTCGGCCAACAGTTCGGCTGGCGTTCGACCTTCGGGACCATCACCGGCATCGGCGTCGTCGCACTGATCGGAATTGCGCTCCTGGTTCCGACGACTCCCGCAAGCACGTCCAACGGCGGCCTACGAGGCGAGCTGGGCGCGTTCCGGAACAAGCAGGTGTGGCTCTCGATCGTCATCACCATCCTTGGATTCGGGGGCATGTTCGGGGCCTTCACCTACATCGCGTTCACGTTGACCGAGGTCACGGGGTTTGCCTCCACCAGTGTTCCGTGGTTGCTCGTCCTCCTGGGGTCGGGGTTGTTCGTCGGCAACTTCCTCGGAGCCAAGGCCGCAGATCGATCGCTCACGAAGGCGTTGGTGTGGATCCTCGCGCTGCTCTCCGTGGCGCTGGTCGTGTTCGCGGCCACGGCTGGGAACAAGACGTCGACGATGATCTCGCTGTTCTTGATGGGCGCCTTCGGTTTTGCCACCGTCCCTGGTCTACAAATGCGAATCATGAACTACGCTTCGTCGGCACCCACGATGGCATCGGGGGCGAACATCGCGGCCTTCAACGTCGGCAATGCGCTGGGAGCATGGCTAGGCGGTGTGACGATCGCCGCGGGCCTCGGATTCACTTCCCCACTCTGGGTGGGAGCGGCGATGACGGCGCTCGGCCTGATCGTCCTGCTAGTCGCCACCGCCGTAGAACGTTCGCCGATTCCCTCGCAGCCGAAGTCGAAGGCCCTGGCCTAGCTCGAAACTGGACGTCACCGCCTCGCCATGTGCGGCGGCGATCAGCGGATCTACCAACCCGGCCTGCACCGGTGAGTCCGTGCCCAGACCTCGGGGAACGTCGCCCTAGGCCGCGGATCCCGTGTCGTCGCCGACGGCGATGTCGGGCAGCGGCCGCGCTACCAGGCGCTCGGCCTGTCTGGCGGTCAGGCCGAACAGCCGCAGGACGTCGCGGGCCACCTCGTCGGTGGCCTCGGCGTCGTCGCGGTCGGGCTGATCGAGCAACAGTTGTCCCAGTCCCAGCAAGGCGCCGCCAGCAACGGCTAGGGCGACGTCGGGATCGGCTACCTTGAAGCGGCCGGCGCCGGCCGCAGCGACGATGTCCCGCCTGGCCCGAGGAGCGAGCCCGCGGTCGGAGGACAGCAACGTCAAGCCGATGGACAGCATGATGCGGCTCTCCTGCGGTTGCCCCCGGAACAAGCGTCCACACAGCCGGTACCGGCAGGCGAATCGCTCCGCTGGGTCGTCTATCGACTCGGTAAGTCGATCCAGCAATTCACCTTGCGCGTCGAGTACGTCGGTGACCGCGGCCGCGAACAACTCTTCTTTGGATTCGAAGTGGTTGTAGAAGGTGCCCATCCCGACGTCGGCGGCCTGGGTGATCTCCAGGATCGGGGCGTTGACCTTGCCGGCGGCGATGAAGGCCTGGGCCGCTCGAAGGAGCGCCATCCGGCTGCGCTGTTTCTGTCGCTCCTGCCGGTTCTGCGGCTGGGCCGTCCCATCACTCACTGCTCATACCTCCGCGTCGCAGTCAGTTTAGGGGGGTCGATTCTCGCTCCGCGACGTCGCTCCCGCACACTCGGTGACCGTCAGGATCCCTCGTCGAGTGCGGTGACGGGGCACGCGTCGATGGCCGAGCGGACGTCGCCCTCCATGTCGGCGGGAACGTCTTGACCTTCGAACCGGTAGTTCAGCTCTCCGTCGTCGTCGAGGGAGAAGGCCTCGGGTGCTTGCAGTGCGCACAGGCCGTGGCCTTCACAGCGGGCGTAGTCGACCTTGACCTTCATCCAGCGTCCTTTCCGGCGGGAATCAGCTCGAGCGGAAGCCGTTCGTAGCGGTGAATGATGTTGTTGAGTGCCCATTTTGGTTCAGCCGCGCAGCGAATGGTCTGGACTCGGTCGGCCAGGGCGGTGAGGATGGCCTGGGTTTCCATCCTGGCCAGGCCTTGGCCGGCGCAGCCGTGCGTTCCGTAGCCGAACCCGAGCTGGCCGATGGCGTCGCGGTGGACGTCGAAGGTGTCCGGGTCGTCCCACCGCAGGGCGTCGCGGTTGGCCGAGGCGTAGATGATCAGCACCCGAGCCCCCTTGGCGATGGTGGTGCCCGCGACCTCGACGTCGCTGGTGACGCTGCGCGAGAAGGCTCGCAGCGGGGATTCGATGCGCACCACTTCGTTGACCGCGTTCGGGATGAGGCTGGGATCGGCCCGGATGGCCTGCCATTGGTCGGGGTTCGTGGCGAACAGGTGCAGGGCACTGGCGATCGCGCTGATGGTGGTGTCCAGCGAGGGGGCCAAGTAGTCGATCATCAGCGGAGGCACTTCGGACTTGTCCAGGGTGCCCGCATCGACGGCGGCCATCACGTCGGCTCCCATGCTGCCCTCGAGGACCGAGCGTTGCCGCACCACCCGTCGGGTGAACCGCAGCATTCTCCAGCTGGCGGGAAGGGCCGCGATGCCGCGCTTGTTCAACGGGCCGAGGAAGTCGAATGTCGCTCCCGCCCAATCGATCAGCTGGTCGCGTCCATCCTGGGGCCATCCTACGAAGTCGGGCACGACCGACAGGGGAAGGGCGGTGGCCAGGTCCTGGACCCCGTCGACGGTGCGCTTGGCCAGCGCGGCGTCCACCACTTCTTCGGCCTTGCTGGTGATCGCGTCCGACATCGTCCGAAGCGCCTTCGGCGTCAGGCGATGTGCGACGAGTTTGCGCCGCCGCTCGTGATCCTCGCCGTCACTGTTGAGGGTGGTGCCGCGCGACAGCCGATTGGTGAGGCCGTTGAGCGCCACTCCCCGACCCGAGGCAAACGTCTTGTCGTCGCGCAGCGCGGCCTTGCACTCGACGTAGCGGGGCAGCGCGTACACGCGTTGCTTGGACAACCACACGACGGGACCGAGTTCTCGCAACCGTGCGTAGTGCGGGTACGGATCCACGATCGCTGCGGTGGAATAGATGTCTTCCCGGTAGGACGGCACGTTGGCGGGTCTGGGCATCAGCGGGACTCGATCCTCCAGGTCGTGGTGAACTCGTCGAGCACCGCGGCGATCGCGTCACGATCGCCCGACGGTTCCACCGTGACGGTCAGAACCGGTGCGCCACCCTGCAATTCGGCGGCCACACCGACGACTCCGGTCAGTTCGTGCAACGCGTCGCGCGCGGCGCAGCGCGCGGCGTCGGCTCGCAGGGGAAGCTTGTACGGCTTGCCGATCGTCGTCAGCGGAAGGTCGGACACCACCGTGACGAGTTTGGGCGCCGCGGCGCGCTCGGGTACCCGCTCGGCGGCCCAGTCGCGGAGCGCTTCGGGCGACACCGAGTCTGGAGTGCTCAGCGTGACGTAGGCGACGGGGACTTCGCCGCTGTGGACGTCGGGGCGGCCGACGGCAGCGGCGCCGGTGACCTCGGGGTGGGTCAGCAGCGCGTCCTCGATGGTGGCCGGGTCGATGTTGTGGCCGCCGCGGATGATGAGATCCTTGGCGCGGCCCCGCAGCTGGACGAATCCGTCGCCGTCCACCATCGCCAGATCGCCGGTGTCCAGCCAACCATCGACGAGCACGCCGAGGCCATCGAGGCGGAACTGGTCACCGTCGCGGCCCACCACGTACCCGGGAAACACGGTGGGTCCGGAGATGACGAGCCGACCCAGCTCGCCGGTGGGCAGGTCGCGCCAGGTGCCGTCGTCTTGCACGTCGACGACCTTGACGCGTTGGTAGGGCAGTCGCTGACCGACCGCCCCGTCGCGAAAGTGGTCGACGAAGCTGCGGACACTGGCACACGTGGCCTCGGTCAGCCCGTAGCCTTCGAGCAGCTGCAGCCCGGTGTGTTCGACGAATCTGGCGCGCAGCGACGGCGGAAGCGGGGCGGCACCCACCATCGGGACCTGCAGACTGGACACGTCGGCGTCGATCGGGCACTGGGTGAGCACCGAGTACACCGTGGGCACCGCACTCATCGCGCTGATCCGATAGTGCTCGACGAGCTTCCAAAAGTTTGGATAGAGCGCTACGTCGCGGTAGCCCAACGGCCCCGCCCACACCACCGACTGCCCGCGAAACAGCGGCGCCAACAGCGTCACCACCAGTGCATTGACATGGAAGAGCGGCAACGCGGCGAAGGCCACCGCGTCCTGATCCAAGGTGGTGTTGGCTGCGATCATCCAGGCGTCGGCGACCTCGTTGGCGTGGGTGTGGGCGGCCAACTTCGGCGTCCCGGTGGTCCCACCGGTGTGAAAGAACGCAGCGAGGTCAGAGCTCGCGGGAGGCGACCCGGCGAACTCGTTGCCGTCGAATTCGGCGGCCAGGGCGCCTAGCTGTCCCACGGTGAGCCCCTCGATCCCGACGGGCTCGGGGTCGGCGACGGTACCGCCGGTCGGTGCCAGCAGTAGCACGGTGTCTACGACGCCGGCCGCGGCCAGGCGCTGGGCGGTCTCCCAGGAGGCTTGGTCGAGCTCCGGGCTGGCCGTGATGAGCACCCGGGCGCCCGCGCGGTGCATCAACTCGGTGACGTGTTCGGTCGACAAGGCCCCATTGATGGGCGCGGCGATGCCGGCGAGTTGCGCCGCCAGGGTCGCGGTGATGAGTTCGGCGCAGTTGGGGGCGATCAGTGCCACCGCCGTGTGGCGGCCAACGCCGAGGTGGTGCAACAGGTTAGCCGTCCGGTGGACGTCGGCGAGCAGTTCGCCGTACGTCACGGTGACCGGGTGTCGCCAGTGTTCGGCGTCGCGCAGCACCCGCAGAGCGGGATGGTCCGGCCACGACGCCGCGGCGCTCCGCAACAGCGCGTAGGTCGGCTCGGGGAGCCCCCGCGCGGTGAGC
>JAHFVB010000203.1 GCA_023264755.1 Mycobacterium sp.
CTCGCCGTGAGCGGCTGGTACGAAGTCGCGCTGGTGGTGACGGGCGTGGAGCGGGTGTCCAACGTGTCACCCCCGACGCTGCTGCTGGCGCTGCACTGCACGTGGATGTCGTGCGTGTTCGTCGCCGCTGCCGGCGCGATCCGCAGCTGGGCCACCAGGCCGCGAGTCTGGCAGGTCGTCGCGGTCGGCAACGGGGGAGCCATGACGCTCTACCTCTGGCACATTCCGGCGATCGCAGTGTCGATGTTCGCGTTGCATGCCGTGGGCATGGACGCGTACTACGTTGCCGCACCCAACTTTTGGTGGCACCTCGCCTTGCGAGCGCTGGTGTTCGCGGTTGTCATGGCCGTGGCGTTCCTGCTGCTCTCTCCGCTCGAACATCGACCACTGCCGTGGTGGGACGCGCCACTGCGGGCCACCGGCGTTCGGTCGGCCGTGGCGGGTGCGTCGACGTGCCTCGCGGGGGTGGCGCTGACGCTGATGGCCAAGTTCGGGTTGACCGGTGTCGCGGGGTGGACCGCGTTGGGTGGCTTCCTCGTTGCGGCTGCGGTCGCGCGGGCGTGCGCCGGTGGGGTGCAACGATCCGGGGTAGTCGCCTCGACGGCCCCGGTGCAGTCGTAGGCGAGTTCGACAACGCCCACCGACGGGCAGCTCACACGGCTCCTTCCGTCGAGCCGCCTGCCGCGGTGGGCAGGTGTGCCAGGTCAGGCGGCTTTTGACGCGAGTGCGGGAGAATTCCTCGAAGTCGTGGGGACGGCAGGGGTCAGGTCATAGGCTGCGTGACATGTCGATAGATCGCGCCGGCTTGGTCGCCGGGAGCATCCGGCTCGCCTCCGGCATCTCGTTCCTGGTCGATCCGGTCCGGGCCAACCGGCTCTGGGGGGACTCCGAGGTGCCACGGGGCGGGCAGCGGCTCTTGCTGTACTCGATGGGCTACCGCGACGCCCTCATCGGCGGACTGCTGGCCACGGCAGCCCTGCGCGGCCGGAGCACCAGAGGGTGGTTCCTGGCCTCCGGGGGTGCCGACGCAGCAGACCTGGTTGGTGGGCTGAGCGCCCATCGCGAGCTGAAGCCCTCGCAGCGGCTCATCGGGCTCGGTGGGGCCGCTGTCGGCATTGGGGTGGGGCTGTGGGGCGCCTTGCGCCCGCGTTCCGGGCCCAGGGCTGCCGGGGCGGATTCCTAGCCGACCGCTGGTCTGCGACGGGACCGGTGCCCGCGCGATTCGCCGACGTCGCTAGATGGTGGGGGCGGGCGGGGCGAGTTCGGGTGCGGGTACGAGCTCTGGAGCGGGTTCGGGAAGGGCCTCCGGCGGAGCCGGGGTGACGAATCCGACGTTCACGACGTCGCCCGGCGGGGGAGGCGGGGCGTCCTCGGGTGCCGGAGCATCGACCTGCTCGACGGGCAGGTACATGTGCTTGGTGAACTGACGCTGGTAGGCGCCACCTCCGCCGACTTTCACACCGCCGCCCTCCCCGCTGGACACCGGGGTGCCGTCGGGCAACGTGACCGCGGTGTGGCTGCCATTCCAGCCGATCACCAGCGCGCCGGGAGCGGTGCCGTACTTGAAGCCGCGCGCAAGCAGTGCAGATTCCTCGTTGGCGGTGTGGAAGCGGTCGCCATAGATGGGCCGGCCGGTCGCGGCGTTGGCCACCCAGGAAGCCAAGCCCGAGCAGTCGGTACCCCGGGGGGAATCACCCCCGGTGACGTAGGGAGTTCCCGAAACCTGGTTGACAAGCGCCATCAACGTCGCGGTCGCAATACCAATCATGTGGCCGGACACTAGCAACGGGATTGTGTGCTGCCAAAATATGTGGCCGCCATCACGTTTCGAAAACGTGATGGGATAGTTAACAAAATCCGTTGAGCGCGTTGGATTCTCGATGGGCGATGCGAGGAATACTACGGGCAATGTTGTCGCAGCGCCAATCTCGGCGAATTGTCTGTAGATCTTGCGAAAGTGCCTGCTCAGGAACGATTTCGGCGGCGTATCTCGGCCTGTCAATCCGAGAGCTACGGGAAGGACGGGCGCTTGTCAACTCGCGAACCGGTTTCCTTGATCGCCAGTGCGCAAGGTGAATCGATCAAGTAGGCCAATTCGATGTCACCTCGCGACGTGCATGGGCCCGCGCAGGTCGGGGTCGGAGACTCGTCGGATCGGTGCCTCGTTCAGGCGAACGATGACCCAGAAATGCGAGCCGTTTCCCCTGGTCAAGCCACAATTTGTGGTGCCGGTGGGGATCCTGTGACGCCCGAGGCGGGAATCGGTGCGGACTGGCTGGTGGGTGGCGCACCTCCCGGAGCGTGACTTGATCGAAACCGCCAAGTCGGCTTCCGGCGCGGGACTCCGGCCCGCCGGTCCCGTCATCGTCGAGCTAGCCGGCCACCGCACCGACGCCGGATGTTCGAAATCCGGATCCGAGCGCTAGCTCTCGGGATTTCGGACGAGCGTGGCTCGAATTATGATGCCGCCAAGCTAAATTCACGGCAGCGCACCACAGATGCGGTGAATAACTTTTGAGGTCAACAGCTTTCAGCGGTATACGCCCATACCGCCGTCTATGTGAATCGTCTGTCCGGTCAAGTACGTGGCGTCGTCCCCGACCAGGAACGCCACCACCGCGCCGATGTCTTCGCGTATGCGACCGACACGCTTCAGCGGCACTGCGCGAACTGCGTTCGCGAAATCCTTCGGGGCGATGTCCTGCCAGAACTGCACACCCGGCGAGTCGGCGAACGGGCACACCACGTTCACTCGGATGTTGTCCCGCCCCCACTCCAAGGCCGCCGCCTTCGACATTCCGCGGATCGCCTCCTTGGCCCCCGCGTACGCGGCGAACCGCGCCTGACCGCCGGTGCCCGAGGCGGAGCCGAGATTGACGATGACGCCGCCCCCGGCGCCGGCCATGATCGGATGCACGGCGCGCATCAGGAAGAACGTGGCGCGCGGGCCGACGTCGAAGACGAGATCGTAATCCGCCGAATCGATTTCGACCAGCGGCTTCGGCTCGTTGGTCGCTATCGCATTGTTGACGAGCGCATCGATCGTGCCGAACCGAGTGAGCGCCGTGGCGATGACGTGGTCCGGCGCGGACGGGTCGCGCAAATCGGCGACCAATGATTCCGCCGACCACCCTTCGGTGCCGAACTCCTCGGAGGTCGTCTTCAACGTGTCGGCGTTGCGATCGACCAGCAGCACCGATGCGCCCCGACTCAACAGCGCGCCGGCGATGCCCTTTCCGACGCCCTGCGCTGCGCCGGTCACGATGACGGCGCGGTCGGCCAAGGACCGAGGATGTGAGTATTCGGCGGTCATGGTCGGCCGGCTACGGTGAGGACGGCGTGGGGGGACCGAGCGGCGAACGCCGGCAAGTGCACCATTCCGTCAAGCTACCCCTGGGGTCCCCGTTACATTCGTCTGGTGGGGCACGACACGCCATGGTGGATCGGTAGCTCGATGCGTACGGTCACCGAAGAGATTCCGGCACCCCCGGCCGAGGTCCGCGCCTTCTACGTCGACCTGCGAAACATTGCGCGCGTCCACCCGCTCATCGTCTCGGTCGTACCCGGTCGGCGAGTGGAGACCGGCGACGGCTACACCCAGACCTACGCCATCCGCGATCGAATTCCGTTCGGCCCGTTCACGATCGACATTGGCTACAGCGCCCGCGTCCAGGTCTCACCCCGTGGCGACGTGAAGACCGAGGCGCGTCAATTCCCCCGGGTTCGGCTCTACGGCACCGTCTCCTTCGAGGCCTGTGACCGCGGCACCCGACTGACCGAACGGCTGCGCATCACCGCACCGCGTCCACTGGCGACGTTCACGGTCCGCGAAGCGGTCAAGGCCCATCAGGCCATGCTGGCCGGAATCCGGCGTTGCTTCGAGCAGCCCTGAGTTCACGGGGGGCGCCGAGCGCCGACTGGGCCGGTGTTCGGCGAATCCAGCCCTTTACAGAGCGGCGCAAAAGTGTCACGCTCGGAAGGGATTGCTTTCGGGCCTGGAAATCACAAGAGAGAACTCAGAGGTGCGATGTCGTGAGTGCACAGACGTCCGGAATCCGCGCACGCGTAGCCAGCGGTCTGCACGGCAAGTACCAGCTCGACGTCACGGCCCGTGACGTCACCGAGCTGGTCCAGCACGCCGGGGGCTGGCTCTACGACCGGTCGATGGCCGGCTGGGCGGTCAGGGTGACGCTCGCGAGCCACGACGCCGACGTGACCGCGCTGCGGATCCTCGGACTGGGGACCGAGTGGGCCGATACCGATACCGATACCGGCGCCGACTCCGACTCCGGGGCCACCCCGACCCACGCGTTGGCCCTGGCCGCCTCGGCCGATGCCCTGGCCGCAGACCCCGCGCTGCGCGCGGACGTACTGCGGGCCATGAACCGCGGGCTCGTCGAAGTGACGTTGTGGGGCGGCTCGACCGGCGCGGCCGGGCGAAGCGACCCGACCAGGCAGTTCGGGGTCAATGGGGCCAATGGGTTTGACGGCCGGGTCGAGGTCACCGAGCACGTCCTGAGCGCGGCGGCGCGCGCGTTCAAGGCCCACGCGCTACGCGCTGCGGGAGTGAATCAGTCCGTCGGCCCGGTCGAGACCTTCCTCCGCAGGCCGACGGCGTACGTCGCCGGCTAGGGCGAAACCGCGGCCTCGGTGGCGGCGGTGGCGAGGTCCTTGGCCCAGCGATAGTCGGCCTTGCCGGCCGGCGAGCGCATCACCTTGGCCGTCCGGACGAATGCCTTCGGAATCTTGTAGCGGGCAATGGTCTTGCTGCAGGTCTCCGCCAGTTCCGCGTCGGTCGCGGACGCTCCATCGGCGAACTGCACGACGGCCACGACCTCGCTGCCCCAGCGTTCCGAGGGCCGCCCGACGACGACGACGTCGTAGACGCTGGGATGGGCGGCGATGGCACGCTCGACCTCCTCGACGAAGATCTTCTCCCCGCCCGAGTTGATGGTGACCGAATCGCGACCGAGTAGCTCAATTCGGCCGTCTTCCAACACACTTGCCCGATCGCCCGGTACCGACCACCGCACGCCGTCGATGACGCGGAACGTACGGGCCGTCTTCTCCGCGTCGCCCAGATAGCCCAACGGAATCAGGGCCCGGCGCGCCAGCCAACCCTGCCCCTCGCCGGGGCCGAGCACGCGGTCGAACTCCGCCGATACGACCGCCGTGTCCGACTGCGGGGTGAAGACGGCCGCGGAGGCTGTCCCGGCCGTACTGACCATGCTCATCTGCGCGCCGGACTCGGAAGCCCCGACGGCATCCATGATCATGACGTTGGGCAGGGCGGCGTGGATGCGTTCCCGAACCGTCGGCGACAGCGGAGCACCGCCGTTGGTGAACGTGATCAAGCTCGACAGGTCGTAGTCGCCGCGTTCGATCTCGTCGATCAGCGGACGGGCGATCGCATCGCCGACGACGGGGATGCTGAGCACCCGCTCGCGTTCGGCCAGCCGCAGCACGTCGGGGGCGCGCATGCGCTCGACGTCGTCGGGGATGACCAGCCGGCCACCCAACGTCGTCATCGTGTAGGCGGCCCATTGCGCGGCACCGTGCATGAAGGGCGGGATGACGAGGATCGACATCGCTCCGGCCGCCGCGCGCGCCTTGTCGGCCAGTTCGGCGTACGACGCGGTGAATTGGTCCGAACCCCAAGGTCGGCCCCCCATCGACGACAGGAAGATGTCGTTTTGTCGCCACAGCACACCCTTGGGCATTCCGGTGGTGCCGCCGGTGTACAGGATGTAGAGGTCGTCGCCCGACGGCGTCGGCATCCCACCCGCGGGTTCCGGGGTAGTCAGGATGGTTTCGTAGTCGACGGCCCCGTCCAGGAGTTCATTTCCCGATTCGTCGGCGACCTGAATCAACACCTCGAGCTCGGGGAGCCGAGCGCGGATCGCCGCGACGCGCGGCGCGAACTCGGCGGGATAGACCAAGGCGCGGGCCTTCGAGTCGGTCAGGAGATAAGCCAGTTCCTCGTCGACGTAGCGGTAGCTGACGTTGAAGGGGGCGACCCTGGCGCGGTAGCTGCCGGTCATCGCCTCGAGGTACTCGTTGCCGTTGCGCAGGTAGATCCCGAGGTGGTCCTGCCCGGACTGGTGGCCCTCGAGGTCGGCTCGTTCGGTGTGGCAGCCCAGCCCGACGGAGGCCAGATAGTGCGCGAACCCGTCGATGCGGGCATCGGCGCGCGCGTAGGTGAACCGCCGGTCGCGCCAGACCAGATAGGTGTGGTCGGGAATCGTCGTCGCCACGGTACGGAAGACGTCCGACAGGTTGAAGCTCGCCTCAGCGTTCATGACCGCCGACCATACAGCGCATCGATATATGTATGGTCTTGGGTTCGGTCAGCCGGGGAAGAAGCCGGCGCCGGTCAACGTCCCCGGCTGCCAACCCTGCGCTCCCAGGCACACCATCGGCCGGCCGTCCGGGGCCTGAGCGGCCGACTTCGGGCCAGGGCACGGCGAACCGATCTCCTGGACGCCATGCAGCGGGTAGGACGACACCCAGAAGCCCGTGTACACCGGGGGCCACTGGTTCGGAATGTAGTGGCAGACCAGCGTCGAACCGCCGCGGCTGCGGCCAAAGGTGAACACCTGATAGTTGTCGCACGGCGCGTTCAGCGCGGCGTCGTAGTTCATGCCGGGGACATCCGTGGCAGCCGTCGCATAGTTCCCGGGGGGATCGGGAAACGCGCCCGGGTCGGCAGCGGCCGACGGCGCCAGCGTGATGGCCGCCCCGGCGATCGCAGCAGCGACCGTCAGTTCGCGAATCATGAGATGTAGCCTCCTCCAAACCCAGCCGCCGCCGGGGCGGTGCTCCGACGACGTTGCGGCAAAGCCTAACGGCTAGTGCCGAGGGCTCGGGCAGTTTCGCTCGGGAGGTCCGGCGCTCATTCCGCGTCGAGCACGCTCACCGCGATGCCATACGGAAGGAACCGCACCTTGCGACTGGGGTCGGTGTTGTTCTTGTTGGCGCGAAGGGCGTCCAACTCGGATGCGTAGACCTCTTGGATGTGAGCGCCGCCGGCGTCGTCGACGGTGTAGATGGACCACACCCCCTCACCCGCCTCACCGGTCGTCTCGGGCTCGGTCTTGGGTCGGGCCGAACGGGTGAACTCGTCGAGCAGCATCGACCAACCGGCCTGCTTTCCCATCCGGCCGAAGGCCTCCCGAAGTCCCTCGCCGGCCTCGCGCATCACTCGGTCGAGGTCCTCGGGGTCGAAACCAAACGGATTCTGGCTCATGGGGTGCTCCTCAATGCCGCCGGAGGCGGCGCTCGCGCTACTGACCAGTGTGCAGGGCCAGCCCGAAGTTCGCCACGACCATCGCGTCCGGGCCCGCGAGCTGATAAGTGATGGACATGCCCGTCGCCAACTCCGAACCCACGAGGGCCGATCTCTTGGCCGTCGTCGAACGGTCGCCTGCGGCAGCCGCCGCCCACGACCGGGCCGGCTGGGTCGCCCTCTTCACGGCGACCGGCACCGTCGAGGACCCCGTCGGCTCGCGGCCGCACCGCGGGTCGGCCGCCCTCGGGAGGTTCTACGACACGTTCATCGGGCCTCGTGACATCACCTTCCACCGCGATGTCGACCTGGTGACCGGAGCCACGGTGATCCGCGACCTGGAACTCGAGGTGAAGATGGCCTCGGCGTTGGTGATGCGAATTCCCGCCTACCTGCGCTACGACGTCGAAACCGACGGCGGGCAACTGAAGATCGCTCGGCTGCAAGCACATTGGGAGCTGCCCGCCATGGTGGTCCAGTTCACCCGGGCCGGGCGGGCGGCGGTCCCCGCCGGACTGGCGCTGGGCTGGGCGCTGCTGGGCAACCAAGGAATCGGCGGCACCGCAGGCTTCCTCGCCGGGTTTCGCGGGGTCCGTGGGCCCGGCAAGCGGCACCTGATCCGGCTACTGGAGGCTGCGACCGCCGGAAACGAGGTCGCCGTACGCCGCCTGCTGCCCGGCTCCGCGCTGGTCACGCTGGGGGAAGGTACTCGACTCGGAACGTCGGACCTGGTGTCCCGGCTCACCGGAGCGAGCTGGCGGAAGGTGATCGCGGCGGGCCCCTCGGTAGCCGTGAGCATCGAGCGGGACGGTCAGCGCAGCGTCCTCGTCGCCGAGCTGCAGGGCACGCCCACGGAATTGTCCAGGATCCGCCTGTTCTCCGAGCCTTGAGATTCGGCGACCTGGTGCGGACCGGGGCGTCAGACGTGAGACGGTAGGAACACCATGCCTGACCACGAATACCTGACCTACGAAGAATTCGGTCGTCGATTCTTCGAACTCGCCGTCACCGAGCAACGCGTCGGCGACGCGCTTGCCTCCATCGCCGGCGAGGGATTCGAAATCGGCCCCATCGCCCAGGGCCCGGGGAAGATCGCCAAGGTCACCGCAAAGGTCAAGGTCCAACC
>JAHFVB010000204.1 GCA_023264755.1 Mycobacterium sp.
AGCCACGGATTCCACCGCCAGTGCCACGCATTCCAACTACCCAGCGGACCGCCGTGAATCTACAACACCAGCGGCGCCTGCGCGTCGCCTGCGGGCAGGGTCAGCCAGGACCGAATGCTGGTGCCATCGTCTGCGGTGGTGGTGAGTTCGGTCAATTCGCCTGGCAGCATGGGCATTTCGATGCACGGGAGCGGCGAGACCACCCCGTCCGGATCGATCCGAACGGGATGTTGGGGCGTGGCGCAGGAACTGCGCAAGGCGTACAGCACGCCTTCGGGGGCGGCGTGCACGTCGGTGTAGCCGTAGTCGTCGTCGACGAGCTTCGCGACGGCCGCCGTCGCGGGATCGACCGCGAAGATGGGTCGGCGACCACGCTCGTCGGCCGTCACGATCAGCGCCGATCCATCGTGGGTCCACGTCACCGAACTGGGCCACCGGTCCCAACCGGACTCGAGTTCGACCGGCGCTTCGCCGAAGCGCATCCAGCACAAGGTGATTCGCGGAGCCTGAGTGGGTGTCGAGGTCGTCTCGCGTAGGTATGCGACCGTCGTCGAGTCCGGTGAGATCGCGGGTGCGGACAGGTCGGCCCCGGGGTCGTCGAGCAGTACGGTCCGTTCCGCGCTGGCCACGTCGATGCGCACCAAGATGGAGCGCAGCGCCGCACCGGGTGCGGGCACTTGCCACGACGTGACGACGAACCGTCCGTCGGCGCTCACGTCCAGCGTCGCATCGCGCAGCCCCTGGCCGGGGTCCGCGGTCACGTCCCGCACCAGCGCGGTGTCGTTTCGCCCTCCTCCAGGAGTGGCGGAGCCCTCCCCGTCGGGCACCTGCAGCAGATGCGGCTGCTCCGGGCCGATGTCGTGATCCCAGTGCCGCACCGGGTAGCCGGTGTGCAGTACCGCCGACACCTTGGCGTCCTTGCGCAAGGCCCGAAGTCGCTTGTCGTCCGCGGCATCGGCAGCCGACGGCAGCAGGGCCGCGGTGACGAGCGTGACGTCGGCGGTCCGCGCGGTGTGGACGCGGTCGACACCGCCGGCCAGGGCCAGCACCTGGCAGGCTTCCCCGCCCGCGGCGGGCAGTCGCCACAACGCTGCAGGCGGTTCGTCGCCTTGGGTGGCGCCATCGGCACCGGGCCGAACCGCGACGAACAGTAGATCGCCGGCGGCGGTAAAGGCCGGCGCCGACTCGCCCTTCGCCCCGCGGGTCAATCGGCGCGCGGGGCGCTGGCCCGTCGGGTCGAGTTCCCATAGCGCAGTGACGTATTCGGTGCGCTTTTCGTCGAGTTCGGCGATGGTCGTCACGACGCGCGCCCCGTCGGGCGAGACCACCAGGCCGGCCACTCGACGAAGGTCCAGGAACGTGTCGAGTTCATCGAAGGGGGTCGAGGTCACGTTCCGTTGGTAGCACATGCGACCGCTTCGGCGTCACCGCCGATACCGCCGCCGTGGTCGTCAAGGCGCAGTCGCAGCGACAGGGAACGGGTTCTCGACGCACACCAATCCATGGTTTGATTTTCAAACCATCGACTGGCACGCTGGCGACATGGTCGACGTACCACTCGCCTCGCTACCCGGCCGGCCGTGTCCCATCGCGGCCGCGCTCGAGGTCGTCGGTGAGCGATGGGCATTGCTCGTCGTGCGGGAGCTAGCGCTGGGCTCCAACCGCTTCAGCGACATCGTGCGCGGCACGGGCGCGCCTCGGGATCGCGTCGCAGCCCGGCTCAAGACGTTGGAGCGGGTCGGAGTGCTCACTCGCGTGCCCTACCAAACCACGCCGCCGCGCGACGAGTACCGACTCACCGAATCCGGGCAGGCCTTGATCCCCGTGCTCGACGCCCTGCTGGCGTGGGGCAAGGACTACGCCGTCGCACCCGGCGATCCGCTGCGACAACGCACCTACCGACCGTTGACCCAACCAACCCAACCCCGCGAGGAGACACCGTGACCACCGAACTCACCGAATCGAGCACCGAACGCGGCTGGGGCGAGCGGCGCTCGAAGGTCGTCAGCTGGCACGACCCGGCGCCCACCACCGCGCGTGGTCTGTCGATGGCGGGCCTCGACTATCTGCGCGCCATGATCGACGGCACGCTGCCGCCTCCCCCGATCTCCGGACTGATGGACTTCACCTTGACCGCAGCCGAGCCCGGCCAGGTGGTGTTCACCTGCCGGCCCGACGAATCCGCCTTCAATCCGATCGGCTCGATTCACGGCGGCCTGGTCTGCACCCTGCTTGACTCGGTCGCCGGCTGCGCGCTGCACAGCACGCTCCCGCAGGGCAAGGGCTACACGTCCGTCGAGATCAAGGTGAACTACCTCAAGGCCGTACGGCCCGGCAGTGGACTGCTGACCGCCACCGGCACCGTGGTCAAGGCCGGAGCGCGCGTCGGCTTCACCGAGGGCGTCGTCACCGACGCCAGCGGCGCAGTGGTCGCGACCGCGTCGAGCACCCTGCTGGTCTTCGACCTCTGAGGCGGAGCCGCTAGCTTTCAGGGGTGACGCACCGCATCCTCGTCGTCGGGGCAGGCCTCGCCGGCCTGGCGACGGCGATCGGACTGCAACGGGACGGGCATCACGTCACCGTCGTCGAGCAGCGGGCCGACACCTCTTCGGGCACCGGCATCACCATCTGGCCGAACGCGCTGGCCGCCCTCGACGAGCTCGGGCTCGAGGACGCCGTGCGCGCGGCCGGTGGCCGGATCACCGGAGGCGCGATGCGCTGGCAGGACGGGTCGTGGCTGCGTCGCCCGGCCCCCGAACGCATCGTCAAGGCCCTCGGCGAGCCCTTGGTGGTGGTGCGGCGTTCGATGCTCACCGCACTGCTGGCCGACGCGCTGGCCCCGGGCACCATCGAATCCGGCGTGGCCGCCATCGAGGTCGCGGCAACCGCATCCGGAGTGCGGATCACCTTGTCGGACAGCACGACACGTGAGGTGGACGCCGTAGTCGGTGCCGACGGGGTGGGCTCGATGGTGGCCCGGCACCTCAACGGAGCCCTGCCCCGACGGTATGCGGGCTACACCGCCTGGCGCGGAGTCGCCTCGCACGCGCTAGACCCCCGCTTCGCTGGTGAGACCTTGGGCAACGGAACGGAATTCGGCCACGTCCCGCTTGGCCCCGACCACACCTACTGGTTCGCCACCGAACGCGCTCCGGAGGGCGCCGCAGCGCCGGGCGGCGAACTGGCGTACCTGCGGTCGAAGTACCGCTCGTGGTCCGAGCCCATCCCGGCGATACTGGCCGCCACCGCCGCCCAGGACGTGCTCCGCAACGACCTCTACGACCGCGCCCCGGCCAGGCAGTGGTCGCGCGGAGCGATAGTGCTGGTCGGCGACGCTGCGCATCCGATGCGCCCGCACCTGGGCCAAGGCGGCTGCCAGGGCCTGGAAGATGCGGCGGTGCTCGCACACTGTCTTAGGCAGGCTCGTGACCCAGCGTCGGGGTTCACCCGGTTCGTGACGGCGCGACAACCCCGCGCCTCGGCGCTGGCCAGGGAATCAAAGCTGATCGGTCAACTCGTCAACATCCGGCCACGCTTCCTGGGCGCGGCGGGTATGCGCGCCTCGCGGCTGGTGCCAGAAGCGCTGTTGACGCGCCACCTGGCGGCGGTGGCGGCCCGTTCGGCGTTCGCGTTGCCCGACGTCGAGTGACGACGGGAACTCCGACGGCCCGGCAGCCCCGCGGCGTGGTCAGCTGCGCGGCTGGGCCAGCGTCGCCAGCGGGCTCAGGAATGTCGAGCAAATCTGCCGGAGGTCGATGATCCCAAGGATGCCGCCGGGGCGGATCAGACCGCAGCCGGAGGTGGCCGGGGCCGCCGCGGGCGTGTCCCACAGCACCGGCGTACCGCCGCGTGAGCCGCAGCTGGGCCAGGCGCCCGGCCCCTGACTGGCCAGCACGCGCTCGGCAACTCTGATCTGCTCTTCCCGCGACGCGGTAGCCGGCGATCCGTACCCGCCGTTCGAGCTCCAGGTCGACGGCTTGAACTGCAACCCGCCGTAGGCGCCGTTTCCGGTGTTGGCCGCCCAATCGCCGCCCGACTCGCACTGCGCGACGGCGTCCCAGTTCATGGAGTCGGCGCGGGCCGGCACGGCCGCGAGCATGGCCGACAATCCCATGGCCAACGCGGCGAAGGCGCCGATCAGAACTACCAGCTTGACGGTGCGGCGAGTCGTGCTGCGAGCGATCATCTGCGGTCCTTCCCCGACCGATTGACACGAGGACCGCGGCACGTGCTGCGTTATTGACGCGATCAGTCGGTAATTCGTGTGACGGAGCTCACCCGTTACACAAGTGCTGGAAGTTATTTACCGTTGCGTGATGGAAAATCGGGAAAGTCGAGGTAGGAGGGATAAAAGAGGAAAGCGGCGCCGGGCGTGTCGCCAGGCACCGCGCTCCCCCGTGGTCGTGCTGTGATCAGCCCCGACGGCCGCAGACCGGCCAGGCCCGGATGCCCTGGGACTTGAGCACGTTGTTGGCGACGCGGATCTGCTCCTCGCGGCTGGCCTGGTGCGGTGACCCGGAGCCACCATTGGAGCGCCAGGTGCTCATCGTGAACTGCAGACCCCCGTAGTACCCGTTACCGGTGGCGATGTGCCAGTTGCCGCCCGACTCGCAAGCCGCGACGGCATCCCAGTTCACGTCACCTTCCGCATTCGCGGTACCGGCTCCAAGCGCCATCGGGGCCATGACGAGCGCCCCAGCGATGGTGGCCAGTCCGAACGTCTTGCGGATTTTCTTCAACTTCGATCCTTTCGCCAAGCGCGCGCCAACTACGCCGCGGTACGCGGACGCAGGCCTGCCTGGGTAGGCGGACGGATTTGGTTCGGGCCTTCTCGGTCGGGCCCGACAGTGGGGGGACGCAACGCCCCGCCGGGCCGACATGGCCCGGCGGCCGGGCGGCACCTATCGGGCCGGCCGCAGCCCCACTCACACGCAGGTTCGTGGTGGTAATTAACTTATTTGCTCTTTTGGGAGACGATGGGACGGTACAAAGCTTTCGACGCAAAGTCATGTTTCACCTGGGACTCATTGCCACCAGATCACGGATCGATAACGATCGTGAGGACAGGCCATTCGCGCAGGTCACCGCGTCGTTTTCGGGACCAAACCTCGAACCGACGATCGTTGCGTCAAGGTGAGCCATATCACCACGATTTTGTGAGCTGGCGCACACGAGAATCTGCTTCACCAGCACCGATGGTGACGAGATGGCTTGCGCAACAAGCTCGAAGGCCTCTCGCGCGCCACTCAACCGGGTAAAAGTTCGCTCCAGACTCACGCCGTGGGCGGACCGACGACCATCACCAATGATGTTGACAGTCAATTGATTACGCCTGGGCGCTCCCCCTTGGAGTTGCCGAGGCACTAGCCCTCACGCCTGGGCAGACGTCAGATCATCGAGGTTGAATGCTTTACTCACAACGCATTTCATGCTCGCACCAACCTCTGGACGGCTTCAGCACGTCCAGCCGATGCCCGCCGCCGCATCGTTGGCTCGGCCCAGACCGCCAATACCATTCCCGGACCGGCGACTTGGCCCATTCGAATCGCAAGGCAGCGTGGCGCCATTGACCGGATACGTCGTGCTCTGCATCCGAGACATCAACGGCGGCAAGGCCTTCGCGTGCCAGCGACCGCCGATTTCCTCCACCAACCACGATTCGAGTCGGTGAATCATGCCATTGCCGACGCGCCACACCCGTCACACGAAATGGCGAATAAATTCACAAGGCACTAATTCACCGATTTTCGTGATCAAATTGACAATTTGCTGGGGTAATTCAATTCAGCTCGTCGGCGGTATTGACGTTGGTCAACGCACGTTGCCGCTCGGGCATCACCACGCGTTGGGTGTCGGACGCCGTCACCAGGGCCCGCATACTGCGTTCGCCCGCTGCCACCAGCTCGTCGGCGCGCGTCGCGAGTGCGGTGCGGTAGACGCCGGCCAGGTAGTGGTCGCGGCCGTCCCAGGGCAGCACCACCTCGGCGCCCAATCGAAGCGCCGGGCCGACGAGCGCATCGATCAGCTCCGCGTCCAGATACGGCATGTCCACGGCACACACGAACGCCAGCTCCACGCCCGCCTCGGACGCGGCCCGCAACCCTCTGGCCGTCGCGAGCAGCGGGCCGACGCCACGCACCTCGTCGCGTAGCACCACTGCCTCGAGCTCGGGAAGCGGCTGTCCAGGGGCGGCGACGACGAACACCGGGGCACACCGAGTTCGTAGGGTGCCTACCGCACGCTCGACCAACGTGGTCTCGCCAGCCGAGTCGGAGAACGGCAAGGTGGCCTTGTCGCGGCCCATTCGTCGGGACGCACCACCAGCCAGCACGATCCCGGCCAGTGCAGGCCGTGGGTCGGGCTCCGAGTTATTCGACGGTCCAGGTGTCTTTTCCACGCAGCAAGGATTGCAGAGCTGCGGTGTCGTGGGGCTTGGAATCCATCGCAGAGCTGACCTGGTCGCGCGCCAGCTCGTCATAAGTCGGGCGGCTGACCTGACGGAAGATCCCCATCACGGTGTGCTCGAGGTTCTGTTGCGATATACGCGACAGCGCGAACGCATACGCGGGATCGTCGACGTGGGCGTTGTGTACCACGATGTCGTCGGCCGCGGTGTCAGCCATCTTGGCGACCTCGAGACCGTAGCCGGACTTCACGACGCAGTACTCACCGTTGGCGCCAAACGTGATCGGCTGGCCGTGCGAGACGTTGATGAGGCGCTCCTCGGCGCCTTCCTTGCGCAGCGCGTCGAACGAGCCGTCGTTGAAGATCGGGCAGTCCTGCAGGATCTCCACCAGCGCAGCGCCCCGATGAGCGGCGGCCGCACGCAGCACCTCGGTGAGCCCCTTGCGATCCGAATCCAGCGCCCGGCCGACGAAGGTGGCCTCGGCCCCCAGCGCCAGCGACACCGGGTTGAACGGATAGTCCAGCGAGCCCATCGGCGTCGACTTGGTGACCTTGCCAACCTCGGACGTCGGCGAGTACTGGCCCTTGGTGAGCCCGTAGATGCGGTTGTTGAACAGCAGGATCGTCAGGTTCACGTTGCGACGCAGTGCGTGGATCAGGTGGTTGCCGCCGATCGACAGCGCATCGCCGTCACCGGTGACGACCCACACCGACAGGTCCTCCCGCGCCAGCGCGAGCCCGGTGGCGATGGTCGGCGCCCGGCCGTGGATGGAGTGGAAGCCGTAGGTCTCCAGGTAGTACGGGAACCGGCTGGAGCAGCCGATGCCGCTGACGAACACCATGTTCTCGCGACGCAGGCCCAACTCCGGCAAGAAGTTGCGAATGGTGTTGAGGATGACGTAGTCGCCGCACCCCGGGCACCAGCGGACTTCCTGGTCGCTGGTGAAGTCCTTGGCCTTCTGCGGCTGATCGGTCGTCGGCACCGCACTGGTCTTGGTGAGCCCAGTGGCGGTCAGCCCGAGGTCGGCCCCAACGAGTTGGGTCGAAGCGTGATCCGCTTCGCTTCTGACTGTTGTCATGCGTCAACTCCCACGCCCGTGTCCACGGTGGCCGCAGCCAGCCGGGCAAACTTGGCCTTGTCAGTTTCCTTGTCGGCAAGCGTTCCGTCTAGCGCTGATTCGATGGTGCCCTCGACCTCGTCGGCCAGGAACGCCATGCCCTCGACCTTGGTGACCGACTGCACGTCGACCAGATACTTGGCCCGCAGCAGCATCGCCAGCTGGCCGAGATTCATCTCGGGGAGCACCACCTTCTGGTAGCGCTTGAGCACGTCGCCGAGGTTGGCCGGGAACGGGTTGAGGTGGCGCACCTGCGCGTGGGCGACCTTGATGCCCTTGCGCCGGGCGCGTCGGCAAGCCTCGCCGATCGGACCGTATGAACTGCCCCACCCGATCATCAGGAGCTCGGCGTCCCCGCTGGGGTCGTCGACCTCGAGGTCGGGCACCGTGACGCCGTCGACCTTGGCCTGACGCAGTCGCATCATGAGGTCGTGGTTCTTCGGTTCGTAGGAGATGTTGCCCGAACCGTTGGCCTTCTCCAGACCGCCGATGCGGTGCTCCAGCCCAGGTGTGCCCGGTACGGCGAACTGGCGCGCCAGCGTCTCCGGGTCGCGGGCGTAGGGCTCGAACGGCTCGTCGGGCGAGGCGAAGGTGTGGTTGATCGCCGGATACGCCGACGAGTCGGCGATGTCCGGGATGCGCCACGGCTCCGAGCCGTTGGCGATGGCGCCGTCGGAGAGCAGGATGACCGGCGTCCGGTAGGTCAGGGCGATGCGCGCCGCTTCCACGGCGACGTCGAAGCAGTCCGACGGTGACGCCGGGGCGAGCACCACGACCGGCGATTCGCTGTTGCGCCCGTAGAGCGCCTGCAACAGGTCGGCCTGCTCGGTCTTGGTGGGTAGCCCCGTCGAGGGTCCGCCACGCTGGACGTCGACGACGACCA
>JAHFVB010000592.1 GCA_023264755.1 Mycobacterium sp.
CTCGAACTGCTGCGGGCCGACGGCGTGCTCGCCCGTGACGGCCGGGTGCCATTGCGCGAGGTGCGGCACCAGTTCTGACGCGCGGGCCAGCGGTCCAGTCGGTGCGCCCCGCTCGACACCACGGTCGGTGACGGCGCGCCCACGACGGGGACCGAGATCTCGGCGAAACCCAGCTGGCTACAGCACCAGCCGGACCAACGCGGCCGTGCGCGCCAAACCGGGAAAGGCCGCGGCCGTCGAGCGGGGATGCAACGCGTGCACGGCCAGCCGGAATATCAATGCGCGCAACAGCATCTGCGGCCATTCGGGAAGCGATGCCCACCGCTCCACCAGGCCGTCGTCGGCCTCGCCCCAGGCCAGCGCATCCACGACCACCACTCCGGCCGCCCAGGGCGCCGGCCGCCAGTAGGGCGTGATGTCGGTGATACCCGGCGCCGCCGTCCCGGCGAACAGGACGGTCCCGTACAGATCGCCGTGCACCAGCTGACTGGGCCCCCTGGTCGGGCGGCGCAACGAGGCCAACTGGCCGATGAGTTCGACCGAACGGGCGCCGTCGGCCGAGCCGGGGGCCACGCGTGCGCCCGGCGGCAACGAGTGCAGCGGGCGGTCCTCCCAGGCCGCGCGGTCGGCCGCCACGAAGACGTCGACGTCGGTCCACGGCACCGCGGGAGGCTGGGTGAGGAATCTGGGCCGCTCGAGCTTCGCCGTGGCCTCGTGCAGGCGCACCGCGGCCGAAACCACTTCGTCGTGACGCGGCTCGGGGGTTCCGGTGACGAACGTGTCGGCCCGCCACCCGGCGACGACGTAGCGGCCGTCGGTGGAGCGGACCGGCCGGGCCAGCCGCACCCCGTCGACGAACAGCGTCTCGCGGACCTTCGCCGACCAGGCCGCGCGAGGGTGGTCGCCGACCATCGACACGACGACTTCGCCGCAGCGCCAGCCGCCTTCCCACCCCGAGCCGAGCGGCACCGGTTGCAGGCCGGTGAGCCCAAACGCCACCAGCACGTGGTCCGGTGGCCGGTCGACAGTCACAGCGCTCAGCCTAAGCCGTGCTCAGGCCAACCAGCGCTCAGTACATGACCATGTCGGGTTCGAGTTGCTTGGCCCACGCGACGATGCCGCCCTGCAGGTGAAGCGCATCGGAGAAACCGGCCTTCTTGACTGCGGCCAGCGCTTCGGCGGAACGCACCCCGGTCTTGCAGTACAAGATCGGCGTGCGGTCGTGCGGCAGCTGGGCCAGTCCGTCGCCCAACTCCAGAGTCGACTTGGGGATCAACTCGGCACCGTCGATGTGGTTGATATCCCATTCGACCCGCTCGCGGACGTCGATGAGCGCGACCTTGCGGCCGGAGTCCAGCAGGTCGCGCAGTTCGCGCGGCGTGATGGTCGAGTCGACGGCAGCTTCGGCGGCCGCGTCCGAGACCACGCCGCAGAAGGCGTCGTAGTCGATGAGTTCGGTGATCTTCGGGGTCGACGGATCCTTGCGGATCTTGATGGTGCGGTAGCTCATGTCGAGCGCGTCGTAGACCATCAGCCGCCCCAGCAGCGGGGTTCCGATGCCGGTCAGCAACTTGATGGCCTCGGTGCCCATCACCGACGCGATCGAGGCACAGAGGATGCCGAGCACCCCGCCCTCGGCGCACGACGGCACCATTCCCGGCGGCGGTGGCTCCGGGTAGAGGTCGCGGTAGTTCAAGCCCAGCCCGTCGGGGGCGTCCTCCCAGAACACCGAGACCTGGCCCTCGAACCGGTAGATGGAACCCCACACGTAGGGCTTGCCCGCCAGCACGGCGGCGTCATTGACCAGGTAGCGGGTGGCGAAGTTGTCGGTGCCGTCCAGGATCAGGTCGTACTGCTCGAACAGGCCGACGGCGTTCTCGGGCTCCAGCCGCACCTCGTGCAGCTGGACGTCGACCAGCGGGTTGAGCTCGCGAATGGAGTCGCGCGCACTCTCGGCCTTGGAGCGGCCGACGTCGGATTGGCCGTGAATGATCTGGCGCTGCAGGTTGGACTCGTCGACCACGTCGAACTCGACGATGCCGATGGTGCCCACCCCGGCCGCGGCCAAGTACAGCAGCGCCGGTGACCCCAGTCCGCCGGCCCCGATGACCAGCACGCGGGCGTTCTTCAGTCGCTTCTGCCCGTCGACTCCCAGGTCGGGGATGATCAGGTGGCGGCTGTAGCGGGCGACCTCTTCACGGGTCAGCGCCTCAGCGGGCTCGACCAACGGCGGTAGGGATGACACCGGTTCGCTCCTCGACTCGAAGTCCTGGACCCGGATTCATCACACCAGGCCAAACGATTCAACGGCAATGCCCCCGCATACCTTCCCTCCGGGTCCACCGGCAGGCAGGTGCCGGGCTCAGGCGATCGGGTAGGGCCAGGGATTGAACCGGCAGGTCCGGCCGTCGGCCTTGACCGACTCCGGGTCGAACTTGGCGTCGTCGTCGTTGCTGGTGGAGAACGTCTGCTGCATCATCACCGGGGCCAGGGCCCCGTTCTCACCGCACGGTTCGTGTTTCTGGTAGCCGATGGCGTGCCCGACCTCGTGGTTGATCAGATATTGCCGGTAGGAGCCGATGTCACCCTGGAACGGCACGGCGCCGCGCACCCACCGGGCCTCGTTGACCAACACCCGGGATTGATCACCCTGGTAGGCGGGGTTGTAGCAGGACGCTTCCAGCGGGATGTCGTAGCCGCAGCCTTCGCGCACCGTCATCGGCGAGGTCAACGAGACCCGGAAGTCCGGTGTCACCCCCGAGCTCTGATCGACGCGGGTGAACGCGAACTGCGTGTCATGGATCCAACTCTTGGGATTGGCCAATGTCTCGGTGACCATGCGGGCGAAGGCCTCGTCTCCTCCGAACGCGGCGGTGTCGACCCCGTCCTCCACCTCCACGGTGTAGGTGAACG
>JAHFVB010000205.1 GCA_023264755.1 Mycobacterium sp.
AGCTGGCTGAAAGGTTGAGAAGGTGAGCAGCGGCTCAAGCAAGATTCTCGTGGGGTCCGCTCCAGACTCCTGGGGCGTCTGGTTCCCCGACGACCCGAAGCAGATCCCGTACCCCCGCTTCCTCGACGGCACCGACGGACGATTCGTCAACCTGTGCCTGGACACCGGTCACATCGGCTACTGCGGTGGTGACAACATCGCCATCGTCGAACAGGACATGTACCCGAGCGCCGTCGACGCTCCCCTGCCCATCGCCCAGCCCACCCGCCGCTACCTCGGGTCCTGCGGCGTCCCATCCGTCCGATTCACCTAGGAGCCCAATAGACATGTCCGACTTGCGCGTAGCCGTTCTCGGCGTCGGCATCATGGGCGCCGATCACGTAGCCCGGTTGGCCCACAGGATCTCCGGCGCCAGCGTGACGGTGGTCAACGACTACCTCACCGAGAAGGCCGAGACGGTCGCCGCCGACAGTCCCGGGTGCCGGGCCATCGCCGATCCCCTGGACGCGATCGCCGACCCGGACGTCGACGCCGTGGTGCTGGCCACTCCGGGCCCCACCCACGAGAAGCAACTGCTGGCCTGCATCGAACACGACAAACCGGTGCTGTGCGAGAAGCCGCTGACCACCGACGTCGCCACCTCCCTCGAGGTGGTCAAGCGCGAGGCCGAACACGGCCGGCGGCTGATCCAAGTCGGCTTCATGCGGCGCTTCGACCACGAGTACGTCCAACTCAAGGCATTGCTCGACAGCGGAGAGTTGGGCCGCGCGCTGGTACTGCACTGCGCGCACCGCAACCCTGCGGTCCCGCCGAGCTTCGACAGCTCGATGATCGTCCGCGACTCACTGGTCCACGAGGTCGACGTCACCCGGTTCCTGTTCGACGAGGAGATCGTTTCGATCCAGCTCATCAAGCGGTCTGTGAATCCCGGTGCGCCAGAGGGCATCGCGGACCCGCAGATCGCGATCCTGCGCACCGCTTCGGGGCGGCACGTCGACGTCGAACTGTTCGTCACCACCGGGGTGGCCTACGAGGTGCGCACCGAGGTGGTGGCCGAGAAGGGCAGCGCCATGATCGGACTCGACGTCGGGCTGATCCGCAAGAGCGCGCCCGGTACCTGGGGCGGACGAATCACCCCCGGCTTCCGGGAGCGTTTCGGGCAGGCCTACGACACCGAGTTCCAGCGCTGGGTGGATGCGGTTCAGCGTGGGGGTGCCACCGGGGATTACACAGACGGGCCGACCGCGTGGGACGGCTACGTCGCCTCCGCGGTGTGCGAAGCCGGTGTCGAGTCGTTGCACAGCGGACTGCCCGTCGAGGTGACCACGGTCTCGCGCGACTCCATCCCCGGCGCGTGACGCCGAAGTCATGCGCTACCAACGCCCGACCATGACAGACTTTGTCCACAAGTACACGAAGTGAGAGACGATATGACGAACACCATCACCCATTGGCTCGACAACAAGGCCTTCGCGGGCACCAGCAGCGCCACCGCACCGGTGACCAATCCGGCCACCGGTGACGTGACCGGTCAGGTGGCCTTGGCCAGCGTCGAGGACGCCCGCGCGGTCATCGACGCCGCCGCCGCGGCCTTCCCCGCCTGGCGCGACACCTCACTGGCCAAGCGCACGTCGATCCTGTTCGCCTTCCGCGAGCTGCTCAACAACCGCAAGGGTGAACTCGCCGAAATCATCACCAGCGAACACGGCAAGGTCGTCTCCGACGCCCTCGGCGAGGTCTCCCGCGGCCAGGAAGTCGTCGAGTTCGCCTGCGGCATCCCGCATCTGCTCAAGGGTGGGTTCACCGAGAACGCCTCCACCAAGGTCGACATCTACTCGATCCGCCAGCCCCTGGGCCCGGTCGGCATCATCTCCCCGTTCAACTTCCCGGCCATGGTCCCAATGTGGTTCTTCCCCATCGCCATCGCCGCGGGCAACACCGTCGTCCTCAAGCCCTCGGAGAAGGATCCCAGCGCGGCGCTGTGGCTGGCCAACCTGTGGGCCGAGGCCGGCCTACCGCCCGGGGTGTTCAACGTGCTCCAAGGCGACAAGACCGCCGTCGACGAACTGCTGAACAGCCCGAAGATCAAGTCGATCAGCTTCGTCGGCTCCACCCCGATCGCGCAGTACGTCTACTCCACCGGCACCGCCGCCGGAAAGCGAGTCCAGGCTCTGGGCGGAGCCAAGAACCACGCGGTGATCCTGCCCGACGCCGACCTGGACCTGGCCGCCGACGCCATGGTCAACGCCGGCTTCGGCTCCGCCGGTGAACGCTGCATGGCCATCTCGGCGGCCGTGGCGGTCGGACCCATCGCCGACGACCTGGTCGCCAAGATCGCCGAACGCACCACCGGCCTCAAGATCGGCGACGGCACCAAGGACTCCGACATGGGTCCGCTGGTGACCAAGGCCCACCGCGACAAGGTGGCCTCCTACATCGACGCAGGCGAAGCCGACGGCGCCAAGATCGTCATCGACGGCCGCAACATTTCAGAGGACGGCGTCGACAGGGCTTCCAGTGGGTTCTGGTTGGGCCCCACCCTGATCGATCACGTCACCCCCGAGATGAGCGTCTACACCGACGAGATCTTCGGCCCCGTGCTCTCGGTGGTGCGCGTCGAGTCCTACGACGAGGCCCTCGACCTGGTCAACAGCAACCCGTACGGCAACGGCACCGCCATCTTCACCAACGACGGCGGCGCGGCCCGACGCTTCCAGAACGAAGTCCAGGTCGGCATGGTCGGCATCAACGTGCCCATCCCGGTACCGATGGCCTACTACAGCTTCGGCGGCTGGAAGGCCTCCCTGTTCGGCGACAGCCACGCCCACGGCATGGACGGCGTGCAGTTCTTCACCCGACAGAAGGCCATCACCAGCCGCTGGCTGGACCCCAGCCACGGCGGCATCGAACTCGGCTTCCCACAAAACAGCTAGCAACTCCGTCCCGCGTCCGCGGGTGTCGACGGTGCTACAGCCGTTCGACGAAGAGGCTTTCCGCGGTCAGGTACAACGTGACGACGTCGATCAGTGCCCGGCGTTGGCGCGCACTGTCGTAGTCGGTCGGCGAAACCAGCTGCGGCAGCGTCAACCCCCGCAGGCACGCCCAGATCAGGTCGGCGATCGCAGTGCCATCACCGTCCGGAACCAACTTGGCGCCCAGCGCGGTGAGCCCGTCGTGCATGTCGACGAGGTGGCGGTTCAGCTTCTTGTTCCGGGTGACGCGGGTGGCCACCAGGATCTCCTGCGCCGCCATCGACGTCGGGTTGCTGAACGCCGACCAGGCCGCCTCGACCACCGCGGCCACGCGGGCACGCAGTGGACCGCTCGGTAGCTCCACTTGGGCGACGGTCTGTTGAAGGTCGGCGAAGCCCTGATCCACCACGGCCATCAGGAGTTGATCGCGGTCGCCGAAGTGGTACTGGATGACGCCCCAGCTGACGTTGGCGCGTTCGGTGATGTGCTTGGCGCTGGCCGCGCCGAAACCTTCCTCGAGGATGCACGCCACCGTTTCCGCGATGATGGCCGCCCGGGTTTCATCGCCGCGCTGTTGCCGCGTCTCGCCGCGCCGCGTCGGTGCCGTCATCGCATCAGCCCGTGGACCTGTGCGATGGGCAGGTCACGCAGCGACGGCATCCCCGGAGGCGCCGCGCACACCGCTGCGATCGCGTTGACCACCTTCGCCGCGGTCGCGATGACACCGCCCTCGTTTTGATCGATGTCGCCGGAACCGACGTGTGCGTTGAGCTCGACACCCGGTCTGCCCGTGACGACGACGCGATGCACGCCGCCACGGCCCTCCGGAGGGTAGGGCCAGTGGGGGGCGGCCGCCTGGGTGAGCCGGTTGACGTGCTCCATGACGATGACGGGCGTCCCAGCCCTGATGCCCTCGACCGCGAACCGAACCGCAGCCACCCGCCCCGGCTCGACGCGCATCATCGCGCAGTCGATCGGCTCGGGGGTCACCCAGGTTTCGTGGCGTTCGCGGACCTCGTCGAGTTCGACGCCAAGACATTCCGCCAAGTGCCTCACGGGGCCGCCCCAGATCGAACTCAGCACACCGGGCAGGAACATCAACGGCGGATCCTGCTCGGGCGTGAAGCCGAAACCGAAACTCACACCGGTGAACTCGGCGTCGTCGTAGCTGCCGTAGTCGAAGACCTCCTGAACCAGGATGGACGTAGCGGACTGACACAGACTCAGCGCCGCGAAGGGCAACATGTCGCCGGAGAACCCGGGGTCGATGCCGTTGACGTACATCGTCGTGCCGCCCTCTTGGCAGGCGGCCAGGAGCGGCTCCCGTAGCCACGCATCTGCGCTGTCGGGGTTGATCAGCCACACCATCGACGTCGCAACGACATTCGTGCCTGCGCGCAGAAACGCGGTGAGTTCGGCCAGCGCATCGGTTGGTCGCGTCTCGCCCTGCGAGGTGTAGACCACGCAATCGGCGCCCAAGGCCACCAGCTCCTGCACGTCGTCGGTGGCCTTCACACCCGTCGGCTCGGTCAGGCCGCACAGTTCGGCGGCGTCGCGACCGATCTTGGCCGGGCTGTTCGCGTGGACCCCGACGAGTTCGAGATCGGGGTGCTCGATGAGCTGCCTCAGCGCATGCTGGCCCACGTTACCGGTCGAGAACTGGATGACTCTGAGCCTCAAGGGAACTCCATGGTTTGGGTCGGTCACAACAGCTCGGTGATCGTCTTCAGTCCGGCGTCGTACAGCACGCCGGGCAGCATGCCGCCGTCGATCTCGATGGTGGTGCCGTTGATGTAATCGGCTTGGCCGCCGCACAGGAACACGCACGCCCGGCCCACCTCGTCGACGCCGCCCGCCCGCTTCAGCGGGACCTTGGCGAAGTACTTGGTGCCGTCCTTGTCATCGGACGGCAGCACGAAGTCGTGGAAGTTGGCGGTCATCGTCGGCCCGAGGGCGAGGCAGTTGACCCGGATGTCAGGACCCCATTCCTGGGCCAGCGAGCGCGTCAGATGGTTGAGGCCGGACTTCGCCGCACCGTAGGAAACCAATGTCGGTGAGCCGGCGGGATGTCCGGCCCCGCTGGAGATGTTGACGATCGCTCCCCCGCCGCCGCGCTTCAGCTCTGGGCATACGCGGATGGCGAACCACAGCGGGCTGATCAGGTTCATCTGGATCGCGAAGGCGTGGAACAGGACGCTGCGCTCGTAGTCGTCTGCGCCGCGCGGACTGCCCTGAATCCGTTGCACCAGTTCGGGAACCGCCTCGACGCTGGGGCTGGGGACCGTACCGCCTGGGTTGTTGATCAGGATGTCGACGCGGCCGTAGGTATCGACGACCTTGCCGACGAACGCGTCAATCGCGTGGTAATCCCCTTGATCACAGACCCATTGGGCGGAGCGTTCACGACCGCCCTCTACTCGGGCCGCGGCCGGAAGCTCGTCGAGCGGTGAGCGTGAACAGCCGACGACGGTGGCGCCTGCGCGCAACAGCTCCTCGGCTATTCCGTCACCGACACCTCGACTGGTCCCGGTCACGATCGCTACCTTGCCGTCCAGTGCGCCCATCGCTGACACGCTAGTTCACAAACCTAGAGCATTCAATGATTCATTGGGAAGATCCGTCGCAAGCAACGTCAGCGCCATCCCGAAGGTGGTGGCAATGCATGAGCGGCCGCCGCTCGACATCGGGAAAACATTGATCATTCTAGGTTTCTGCGGTGTGCGTTCGACGAAACCGCCGGGTACCGGCCAACGCGGAGCCGGCACCGGGTCCTACGAGCCGCCACAGACGGTCGTGGCAGTCGAACTTTCGAGAATTCTGGCTGGTGCGCGACTACCTACCCGCTGCGGCGCAGACGGATCGCCGCCTCGCCGTGCCCATGGAGCGGTTCGGTGAGGTCTTGGGCGAGGTGTCGATATCGCCGGTATTGGTGCCCATGACTGCGTGGACGGCTTTGGCGCAGCCTTTTGGCGGCGACCGCACGCCCTACTCGATGAGAAGGCCTTCGACGCGGGTTACCGACTGGTCGTCGCCGAGCTGGCATGAGCGCGCAGTGAGGATGCGCGGACCGGTTTCGGTGATGGCGATGGTGTGCTCGGAATGCGCGGTGTTCGAGCCGTCGGCCGAGCGCAGGGTCCAACCGTCGGCATCCATCACGAGCCGATCGCTGCCGCGGGCCCACCATGGTTCGAGCGCGAAGGTCATGCCCGGGCGCAGCAGCAATCCGCGGCCGGCCTTTCCGCGGTTGGGGATGTGGGGATCTTCGTGCATGGTGCGACCCAAGCCGTGACCGCCGAACTCGGTGTTGACGCGGTAGCCGGCGGCGCTGGCGACTTCACCGATGGCAGCGGAGATGTCACCGAGGCGGCCCCCGGGTACCGCCGCGGCGATGCCCGCATGAAGCGCGTTGCGGGTCGACTCGATCAGCGCGCTGTCACCGGCGTCGGCCCCGTCACCGACGATCACGGTGAGCGCAGAATCGGCTACCCAGCCGTCGATCGACACCGCGAAGTCCAGGCTAAGGACGTCGCCGTCGCGTAGCACGTAGTCGTGTGGCTTGCCGTGCAGCACAGCGTCGTTGACCGATAGGCAGATCACGTTCCGGAACGGGCCGCGACCGAACGACGGCGCGTAATCCCAGTAGCACGAACTGGCCCCGCGGTCGGTGATCAACGTGCGAGCGTGATGCTCCAGCTGCATCAGGTTGACCCCCGGCTGCGCCTCGAGGGCCAGCGTGGCCAGGGTCTCCGCGACGAATTCGCCAGTGGTGGCCATCTTGTCGAGCTCTGCGGCCGTCTTGAGTTCGATCATGTTCGGCCTCCATGGGGCATTGGTATTCTTATACCGACACGACGCTACCACGCTCGGTATTTGAATACCGCTATGCTGATCGGCATGGTGCGCATACCGCTGAGTCCCGAACAGGTGGCCGCCGGACAACGCCTCGGCGTGCTGATGAGGACGGCCCGCGCCGGTCGCGACCCCGAACTCATCGCACGCAACGCCGGCATCTCCCCCGAGACCCTGCGCAAGATCGAGGTCGGACGAATGCCCAGCCCCAGCTTTGGGACGGTGATTGGGCTCTGCCACGCACTCGGCCTGCCGATCGAAGATGCCGTCGACGCCTGGCACGGGTCGGCCACCCACCGGATGGCCCGCTAACACCTCCGCGCGGACGCCGGGCACACGCCCACGCCCACATCCGAAAACCGGCGCCCTGCGTACGCAGGGCGCCGGCTCGCGGGCAATCGCCGAGCGTGGGGGCCGCGGCTACCAGTACCGAAGATTTCGGACGGAAACCCCCACACCCGGCGACGTCTGGTGTCGCCGCCACAGCGGCGACCAATCCGATCAGAGGATGTAGAGCATCTCCTGGTAGGTCGGCAACGGCCACAGATCGTCGGCCACCACGCCTTCGAGCGTGTCGGCCGCGGCCCGGACGTCGTCCATCAAGCCGAGCAGGCTCTGCGCGTGCTTGGCCTCCTCGGCGGCCGAATCTCCACCGTGCGCTTCCATCGCGGTCTTCAACGCCGCCAAGGCCGCGGTGAGCGCCGAGATCGGTGCGGACACCGTCTCCAGCAGCGACATGTCCGGTTCGATGCCAGCGGCCTTGAGCGTCGCGACGTTCTGAGCCAGTTCCGTCTGGTAGCGGATGGCCGCCGGCAGGATCACCGTCGAGCCGATCTCCAGCGTGAGCTTGGCCTCGACGTTGACGGTCAAGACGTAGGTCTCGTAGCGCACCTCTTCACGGCTGTGCAGCTCCCGCGAGTTGAACACGCCGTACTTCTCGAAGACCTCGATCGCTTCCGGCTTCACGAGCTCCGGGATGGCGTCCAGGGTGGTCTTGAGATTCGGCAGCCCGCGCTCGGCGGCTTCGATCTGCCAGTTCTCCGAGTAGCCGTCGCCGTTGAACACCACGGCGCCGTGCTCGGTGATGATCTCGGTGAGCAGCTTCTGCACCGCGACGTCGAACTCCTCGCCGTCCCCGACGGCCTTCTCCAACCAGGTCGCCATGTAGTCGAGCGAGTCGGCCATGATCGTGTTGAGGATGATCATCGGCACGTTGATGGTCTGCCCGGAGCCCGGCGCGCGGAACTCGAAACGGTTGCCGGTGAAGGCGAACGGGCTGGTGCGGTTGCGGTCGCCCGGGTCGGTCGGCAGCACCGGAAGCGTGTCGACGCCGATGTGCATGACGCCCTTGCCCTTGGACGACGTGGCCGCGCCCTTGGCGATCTGCTCGAACACGTCGGCCAGCTGATCGCCGAGGAAGATCGAGATGATGGCCGGCGGCGCCTCGTTGGCGCCCAGGCGGTGATCGTTGGTGGCCGAGGCCACCGAGACCCGCAGCAGGCCGGCGAACTTGTGCACCGCGCGGATGACCGCGGCGCAGAACACCAGGAACTGGGCGTTCTCGTTCGGGGTA
>JAHFVB010000009.1:0-21823 GCA_023264755.1 Mycobacterium sp.
TGAAACAGTTGTCAGCGGGCTTCGGACACACCTCGGCGGCCACGGCTAGGCTTCGTTTCATGAGCGAAGCGGTCGACCCGTCCGTCCCTCCCAGCGGCACCGGTTGTGTCGAATGCGACGCCGCCGGCGGGTGGTGGGTGCATCTGCGCCGTTGCTCGGCGTGCGGGCACATCGGCTGCTGCGACGACTCGTTGGCCCGGCACGCGGCCGCCCATTGGCGCGCCACCGGACACCCCATCATCCGGTCGTTCGAACCCGGCGAGGACTGGTTCTGGAACTACGAGACCAATGAGTACTACGACGGACCGGAACTCGCGCCGCCGGAATGTCATCCGGTCGAGCAGACCGTGCCGGGTCCCGCCGAGCGGGTACCGACCGACTGGATGGCGCAGCTCCAACGCCGGGGTGGCTGAACCGAGGTGGTGAAGAGCTCGGCACGAGGGGCTGGCGACAGCACCTTCACCGTGCTCGTCGCGTTCGGGGCGAATTCGTTGATCGCAGCGGCCAAGACGGTGGCCGCCGTGGTGTCGGGTTCTGCGTCGATGACCGCCGAAGCCGCCCATTCCTGGGCCGATACCGGCAATGAGGTCTTCCTGCTGGTCGCCAACCGGAGGAGCGGCCGCGACGCCGACGCGAGTCGGCCGCTGGGTTACGGACGCGAGGCCTACTTCTGGTCGGTACTGGCCGCCGTCGGCCTCTTCGTGGTGGGGGCCGCCGTGTCGATCTGGCGTGGCGTCAGCGAGTTACTTCATGGCGCAGAGGGCGGCGACGACTACCGGCTGGCATATTTGGTCCTGGCCGTCGCCTTCGTGCTGGAGGGCACTTCGCTACTGCAGGCGATCCGCCAATTGCGACGGGAGGCCGGCGAATTCGACACCAGCGTGCTCGACTTCGCCGTTCAGACGTCGGACCCGACGGTGCGGGCCGTGTTCGCGGAGGACAGCGCGGCGCTGGTCGGCATCGCTATCGCCTTCCTCGGCATTCTGCTGCACCAACTGACCGGCGCGGTGGCCTGGGATGCGGCTGGCTCGATTCTGGTCGGCATACTGCTCGCAGTGGTCGCGTTCTTCTTGATCGACCGCAACCGGCAATTCCTCACCGGGGACCCCGGCTCACCCCGCATCAAGCAGGCGATCGAGGCCGAACTGAACGGCTTCCCCGAGGTCGCGGAGGTCCGTTTCCTGCGGCCCGAATTCATCGGCCCCAAGCGGCTTTTCGTCATCGCCAGCGTCGACCTGGTTGGCGACGCCGCCGAGTCCAAGATCGCGCGTACCCTGCGCGCACTCGAGCACCGGCTGGAGCAGCACCCCTACGTCGCCGAGGCGGTGCTGACGGTTTCCGAACCCGACGACGTGGGTATCCCTCCTCCGTGAACCCTCCCGACCCCAAGACCATCGAATCCGACTTCGGCCCCAAGGGCAGCGAAGACGTGCAGAGCGACCCAGCCAAGGGGGCCGAAGACCGGTCCGACTGGGCCGACGAAGGTGGCGCCACCGCCACCGGCGACGACGACTAGCGGTCGGCCAACGCCTGCTGTGCGGCGTTGTAACCCGGGATGAAGGTAATACCGGGGCCGCCATGGCAACCGGCGCTGCCAAGGTAGAGCCCCTCGATCGGAATCGGTTGGTCCACATAGCCCCTGGGCCCAGGGCGGTTGATGCCAATCTGGTCCGGGTGGATCAGCCCATGGCAGTAGTCCCCGCCGGGCGCGCCGAACATGGTGCCCATGTGCTTGGGCGTGAACGTGGTGTGCCGCAGAATCAGGCGCTCGAAGTTCGGAGCGAGTCTGGTGAGCTTTTCGATCACCCTGCGCCCCATCTCGACCTTCATGTCCCCGTAGCTCGAGGTGGTGTGCTCGACCGGGAACCACAACGCGAAGGCCGACGCCGCGTGCTTGCCCGCCGGCGCCAATCCGGGATCGTTGACCGACGGAAGCTGAAGCGCAATGCTCGGGTCTGCGGGCACCACCCCGCGCCGACAATCCTCCCACTGCTGTTGCAGCTCCTCGGGGGTGCTGAATATTCCGATGTTCGATTGCAGCGCAGGGTCATTGAGCATGTCGTAGGGGGCGGCGAACTCGGGGATGCCGTCGAGCGCGAAGTGCATCTGCAGGTAGCTACCGCGGTGGTCGACGTGGGAGAACCGGGCGTGGACGTCGTCGGGCACCACGCTGGGCGCCAGCAGCTGGTTGATCGTGAGATCGGGAGCCACCCCGGAGACGACTACCGGTGCCGATACCGTCGACCCGTCCTCGAGACGGACGCCGGTGACGCGGCCGGCGGCGGTCAGGATCTCGTCGACCTTGCTGCGCAGCCGAAGCTCGCCGCCGCTTGCCTTGAACACCTCGCACAGGTGAGCCGTCAGCGCGCCGATGCCACCACGTAACTTCTTGACCAGCAACGCATTTTCGTCGGGTGCGGCGAATCCGTAGGCCAAGGCGGCCGCGGTGCCGGGCGTAGCGGGCCCGCGGTAGGTGGTGTTCACCGCCAGTAGGGCCAGCATCCCGCGGAGCGCACCGTGCTTCTCCTTGTCCGGCAGGAAGCGGTCCAGCACGTCGGTGACCGATCCGAACAACATGTCGGTGATGGACGAGCGCTCGAACTCGTTCGTGGCGCAGGCGTACATCTCGTCGAGGGTCTTGGGCAGCTGGCCGGCGTCGAAGCGGCCCAGCGCCCGGGTCGGGGCCTGGGCCCAGGCCATCAACCCGGCCATGCCGTTGACCGCCTCGGCCCCGTGGACCTCGTTGATGTGCATCAGCAACTTCATCGGGTCGGTGTAGTAGATCAGCGGCTCGTCGCCGATTCCGCGGAGCGATACCGACATCACGTCGAGGTCGACGGTGGGCAGTTCGTCGAGACCCAACTCGCGGCTGACCGTCGCCGACGTCGGAATCTGGACCGAGCCGGCGATCTCGAACTGGAAGCCGTCGAAGAGTTCGACGGTCGAGGCCATTCCGCCTGCGTACAACTTGGAATCCAGGCACAGCGTGCGCAACCCGGCCCGCTGAAGCAGCACCGCCGCGGTCAGTCCGTTGTGGCCGGCCCCGATGACTATCGCGTCGAACTCCGTCATGCGAGCAGGCTCTCACACCGCGACCCACGTTTTGTCAAAAATGACGAAACTTAGCGGCCGTTCGGTTCGAAGCCGGCCGCCACCGACTCCAGCGCGGTACGACACAACCGGGCCAATTCGGGTAGCTCACGACGCTCGTCGAGCATCCACACCTCCATCGCACCGAACACCGCCGCGGCGATGCATCTGGCCGTCACCGTGATGCGCAACCGCTCGTCGGTGCCGGCGGCCACTTGGTCTGCGCGCACGAGGTATTCCTCGACGGCCTCCGCGAAATCGGCTTCCACCTGCCGAATGTGGCGCACGATCCGGCCCGCGTCGAGCTCTTGCGCCCGCAGTTCGGCGATCTTCGACACGGCCTCACCGTCATACGGCGCCGCCAACACGGCCGCATGCACCGAGTCGATTAGCGACTCCTCCGGAGCGTGATCGGCGAGTGCGGCACGGAACCACTCCAGACCCGCGTCGTAGTCGGCGAACAGCAGGTCGTGCTTGGAGGTGAAGTGCCGATAGAACGTCCGAAGGGACACCCCGGCGTCGGCCGCGATCTGCTCCGCCGACGTCTCCTCCACACCCTGCCCCAAGAACCGCACCAGGGCGGCCCGGCGAAGGGCGTCGCGAGTTCGCTCGCTGCGCGCCGTCTGCGCAGGCCTCACCATGTGGGTAAGGTACCTCAGCCAATTGCCAGGCCGCCGCCGAAGATCAGCCCGTCGCTGTCGTGGTTCGGACAGGACACGTCGACGTAGACCGTGGTGAACGTCGTTGGGGGCCCGGCGCCGTCGCTCGGATTGTGGATCGCGAGGACCCGGCACTCCGACAGCGGCCTGCTGCTGACACCGCTGACCCAGTTGATCTCGACGTTGTAGCCCTGCGCAGTCAGCTCGTCGATCACCGTCTCCGCCGACCCGCTGCCCGGCGCCGGGAACACCGGGTTCGCGGCTGCATTGGGCGCAGCGACGATCGCCACGGCCGCGGCCAGAGGGACCACGGCCGCGGTGGCCCAGCGAAGCGTCGAGGACATGAAGTCCACGATCCTCTTCGCGCGCGGCTATGTCATCAGCTGGGCAGCTTGGCTTCGATCTTGGCGGCCAGCTCGGCCGCGGAACTCACCGGAGCGGTCTGCGGTTGGCACGTCTCCACGTCGATGATCAGGTTGGCCACCCGCTCCAACACGTGCTGGCACGCGCGGACCTCGGCGCCTTCGCCCCGGGTGATGGGCATGGCGAGTCGGGTATCGGTCTTGGCGAGCTCGCCACTGAGCCACTTGGGTAGCGGCTTGTCGTTGAGCGTGATGTTCACGTGGTGATTGGTGCACTTCGACCAGCGTTCGTCGGACTGCGCGAAGAACTCGCTCGCCGCTTCGGCGGTGGGATAGAACACCACCGACTGGACCGCCAAGGTGTCCCACGTGTCGACGTCGGGGGTGCGCAACGTCTGTCGGCGCACCCCTTGCCAGCCCTTGTCCCCGTCGCCCGGTCCGTAGATGGCGGCTTCTCCGACTTGCCAGACGCCCAAACAGTTGAGGTTGGGGAGCAGGTTTCGATTGTCGGCCATGGCGGTCTCGACCGGATGCGGCGTCAACGACTTGGTGCCCATCACGGTGTCGACCTCGTCGGCACTGAGCAACAGTTTGTTGAGCGCCGACGTGGGCACCAGTTGGGGCGGCTGCTTCTGTTGAGCAGGGGTGGCGTTCGAGCACCCGGTCAGCACCAAACCGGCCACGATTACCCCGGTCACGTACCGCTTCACTAGCTTTTCCGGGACCCTTCTCTTGGCCGGTCAGCCGGCACGTGAAAGTGCCCCGCCCCGAACATCATTGACATCAGGCTGAGCCGAAGTCTTGCGTCAGGCGTGAGTGCCCGCCGCGGCGCAGGCCTCTTGCACCTTGGTGGCGCTGTCGTTCATCTCGTTGGCGGTGGTGTTGAGACTCTCGCCGCCACCGCGCAGACCCATCTTGATGAGCAGCTTGGTCGCGCCAAACGACCACGACCGCATCGGATTGGCGATGTCCGGGCCCAGCCCAGGGGTGTTCGCCGCGTCCATCGCCGCTGCCGCCGACTGCCGCAGCGCCGTCCGACCGACGGTATTGCTGCTGCTGGTCGCCGGATCCTGATAGTCGGGTTGGGCATACGTCTCGAGGGCGTCGGCGAAATCGCCGTAGTACGCAGCGCTGGCGTCGAGGGCATCGGCGAACTTCGGGCACGCCGCCAGTGCGGCCGGGTCGGCGTTGTCCGCCGTCGGCCCCGCGAAGCTGACCGGGCCCGGTACTCCCGGGCTCTGCGCGGTGTCGCCGGGGTCAGCGGCTGCGCCGGGCACGACCGCCAACCCGATACTCGCCGCGACGGAAGCGGCGATGATCGTCCGTCGTATCGCGCGTACTGACCTCAACGAAACCCTCCATGTCTGTTCGATTCTCGCCGATCCAAGGTACATCCGTTCGGCCACACCAAGACTCCGGAACGTAGGCGACGAAATCAACAGTCGCCACCGTAGATGTCTAGAAGATGAACGATTGACAAACACATCATTGCGGCCCGAGGTCGATCACGCGGCCCGCGTCGGTACGCAGGCCCCAACGCCCAACTATTCCAGGCAGGCATTTCTATCGTCATGCGTGAGCATTCTTAAGGCCTTTCCCCAGCCTGAAGGCAAGACGCTCATTAGCTTTTAATCTGGCCCGAACTGTTGGTCGTGCGTTCACCGTTTCGACACCTAACCATTAGATGCTCCGACGCGAAAGATCCGTTGGATCCCATCTGAATTCGGACCCATGAGAGGCATCATCCCACCATGTTCATTCGCCTTGCCACGCTGGCTGCAGTCTCCGCATTGCTGACGGTGGGAGCCGCGCCCCTCGCCTTGGCCGATCCGCCGCCAGACCCCGCCATCATGCCCGTCAACGCCCCCCTCCCGCCGGAAGGTGCTGTGCCGTCGGGTCCCCCCGGAGTGCTGAACACCCCGGATGGCTGGACGCTCTCCGTGGTGGGCACCAACGAAACCCAGCTTCCCGTAGCGCCTTTGACCACCGCCGTCTCCTCGCGCGAGTACCTGGTGGCCGGCACGTTCACCGGAACCGTCAGCGGTGGCGGCAAGACCAAGCTGACGGGCGGCACGCTCGAGGCCGGCGAACAGATCGGCTGCGGAATCATCTCCGACGAAGAAGAGATCAACCCCGGCGCCAGCTTCACGCCCGGCATCAAGATCCCGTTCACCGGCTCGGGCTCGGACGTGACCGCCGGATTCGGCGTCAGCTTGCAGGGCAAGATCTACCTGAAGCCCGGCACCGTGACGACCGTGGCGATCGACAAGAAGTCGTTCAAGGGCAAGACCGCTCGCGTCAGCATCACCGGGGTGCGCATCAAGACCGACCAGTGCGCCGGCCAGTCGTTCATCCGGTCGTACGCCACCATGACGTCCTCCACCGACAACACCGACGACGTCATCACCTACCTCGGCGTCACCAAGTCCGTCTAAGCCCAGTCGACCTCGAAACGAGAGCACCCACATGTTGAATCGCTTCGCCCTGGCCGCCGTGGCCGCCGTCGTCATCCCCTTCGCCGCCAGTTCACCACTCGCACTCGCCGATCCCGGCCCCGACGACGCGGGCCCCCCGCCGGACAACGGCGTCGTCGCATCGGCCGAGCCGGGCGTCGTCACCAGCCCCGACGGCTGGACGCTGACCGTCGTCGCCAAGGACGAGACGCAGCTGCCCATCGCGCCCCTGACCACCGCGGTCTCCTCGCGCGAGTACCTGGTGGGCGGCACGTTCACCGGAACCGTCACCGGCAACGGAAAGACCACGCTGGCCGGCGGAACCCTGGAGGCCGGCTACCAGATCGGCTGTGGCATCGAACTCGGCCAGGTCCGCTTGATCGGTTCGGCCGGCATCAGCACCTCCGGTTCCACCCTCGCCGGCATCGTGCCCACGGGCGTTTCGTTCCCGCTCTCGGGCACCCTCGAGATCCACGTCAAGCCCGGCACGGTGACGCAGGTCCCCGTGGACAAGAAGACGTTCAAGTCCGCTCCGGTCCGCGTCACGCTGAAGGACACGCACATCAAGGTCGACGGTTGCGTCGGTCAGTCGTTCCTGCGGTCCTACGCGACGCTGACGAGCTCCACCACGGATACCGACGACATCGTCGCCTACTACGGCGTCACGAAGTCCGTCTAACTCCAAGGGAAGAGATGTTTGCCATGACGGATTCTGATCGCTTGGTTCGAGCCAAGAAGGCGGTCGCCAACGTGGCAGCACTCGGAACGCTGGCATTCGGAGCGGCGGTCGCCTTCGCGGCGACCGCCGCTGCGGATCCCCCGCCCGATCCGCTGCCCGCCGATCCTGCACCGCCACCGCCACCAGGACCGACGGTTCCCATGGTGGGGCAGCTCAACTCCAACGGGCTCAGCCCGCTGGCGCAAGCCGGCCAGGACCCGGTCCCTGGCGGTTTGGGTGCACCCGCGCTCAACGGGTTGGACCGAAACAGCGTGCTCGGCCAGAACGTGGTGCCCTCGGCGCCCGGACCAGATCCGGGAATCGTCCCGAATCTCAACGTGTTCAACAACGCCTACGGCGTCCAGCAGAATGTGAAGCCTGCCGCACCTGGGCAAGGCCAGCAGTTCGACGTTGCTCCCGGCGACGAGAACGCGGACGTCTCCAAGCGGGAATGGTTCGGTCGCTTCATCGACATGCAGCGCGCCGGAATGCTCAAGGGCGGCTTGCTCGGTCAGGTACCGCAGGAGCAGCTTGGCCAGCCGCTCCCCGGCACCGCGCCGCCGCCCGGGACCAACGTGCCGCCGGGACTCGTTCAGTTCCTGCCGGATCCGGCGGATCCCAACGCTCCGCCGCCACCACCTGGCTAATCAACCGCACGTCCTTGGGCCCCACGTCGAAAGACGCTGGGGCCCAAGTGTTTTTATCAGTCAGTCGACGATCTGGGGAACGACGAGGAACTTCTCCCCCGTCGCCCGCTTGACGTAGGCGTGGAACGCGTCGGGACGCAGCATGCCCGCCAGTGAGACCTCGCGGGTATAGGTACTCGCAAACGTCGTGGTGAGCTCCGCGGCCACCCGCGCCCGCAGCCGCGCCACGGTCTCGGCACCGGCGCTCTGCAGGAATGGGGTCAGCAGCCACCCGCCAACACCCCATGCCATGCCGAAGTCTCTGGTGAGGATGGTCGGACCCGTGTCGAGTGAGCCATAGACGTACACCTGCTTGCGGACGGTCGAGCCGTACCGCGAGTATTCGGTCGCAGTCGACTTGGCCACCTGCTCCATGGCACTGAGCAGCTGACTCGCAAACGGTCCCCCACCGATGGCGTCGAAGGCCAACGTCGCGGACGTCGCCTCGAGTGCCCGGACCAGGTCGGCCGCGAACGACGGCGACGACGAGTCGACGACGTGGACCGCGCCCAGCGAGCGCAACAGCTGCGCTTGGTCCGGCTTGCGGACGACGTTCACCAGCGGCACGTCGTCCCGCTGGCACAGCTTGACCAACATCTGGCCGAGATTCGACGCCGCGGCCGTATGCACCAGAGCCGAATGACCCTCGCGGCGCATCGTTTCCACCATGCCGAGGGCCGTCATCGGGTTCACGAACGACGACGCCCCAGCGCTGGCCGGGGTGCCTTCAGGCAGAACCAGGCACGCAGCCGCGGCGACCACTCGGTACTGCGAGTACATCGCGCCGGCGGCGATCCCCACCGTCTTGCCGAGCAGCGCCTGCGCCTCGGGATCCGAGCCTGCAGCCACAACGGTACCGGCCCCCTCGTTACCCACGGCAAGCGATTGGTCTAAGCGCGCCGAAAGCCCCTTCAGCGCCGCCTGCCCCAACGGAGCGGTGACGACGGGGCGCTCCGGGGTGCCCGTTACCGTCGCATCGGCCAGGTCGGCGCCGGCGATCAGCAACCCCAAGTCGGACGGGTTGATCGGGGCGGCTTCCACGCGCACCAGCACCTGATTGGGACCGGGCACGGGCACCGCGACGTCGTGCAGGGAGAGCTCCAGCGTGCCGTGCGACGACACCAACGAACGCAGTTCCAACGCAGTTTCGGGCAATGCTGTGCTCATCGAACGGCCTCGTTCCCATTGTGAGACGTCCTGTCGGACGTCACTCCAGCGTAGGGAAACCCGCCCACCTCCATATCTGTTCCCGATCTGTTCCCGCATTCCTCACCGGCGGCGCCGAGCGACATGCGGTCACGCAGGCTCCAGGCAGAGGATTACGTTGTACACATGTCGACCGAAGTGCTGCTCGGCGGTCGGTACGCGCTGCGCGGCGTGCTCGGCCGCGGAGGCATGGCCGTGGTCCACGATGGCTGGGACACCCGGCTGGGCCGCGCTGTCGCCGTCAAGCTGCTCCATCCCGGGCTGGCCAACGATCCCGAGAACCGGCGCCGCTTCGAACACGAGGCGCGTTCCGCGGCCGCACTCAGTCACCCGAACATCGTCGCCGTGTACGACCGCGGTGAGCACGACGGCACTCCGTTCATCGTGATGGAACGCCTCCCGGGACACACCCTGGCCGAACTCATCGCTCGCGGTCCACTGCCACAGGCTCAGGTCCGGACCATCCTGGCCGAGGTGTTGGCCGCCCTCGCGGCGGCCCACCAGGCCGGAATCCTGCACCGCGACGTCAAACCCGGCAACATCCTGTTCACCTCGTCCGGGACGGTCAAGGTGGCCGACTTCGGAATCGCCAAGACCACCGACACCAACCACACCGTCGCAGGCCAAATCGTCGGAACCGTAGCCTATCTGAGTCCCGAACGGCTGTCGGGCCAACCCGCCACGCCATCGGACGACCTGTATGCGGTCGGCGCCGTCGGCTACGAAGCTCTCACCGGCCAACGGGCCTTCCCGCAAGACACCCTGGGCTCGCTGTCGCACGCCATCATGACGCAGCGACCACCAGCCCTGGCTGCGCTGCGGCCCGACGTCGACCCGATGCTGACCGGGGCAATCGAGCGAGCCATGGCCCCGACCGCACAGGCGCGCTTCGACAGCGCGTTCGAGCTACATGCCGCGCTCTTCGGCCACCGCCCCAGCCCCACCGGCGCGCCGCGCCCAGCCACGGTGCACATGACGTCCCCGCTTCCCCCCATGCCGGCACCCGCCGGCGCGCCCGCGGCGCGCCGCCCGATGAGCCGGACCAGAAGGCTCGTCCTGCTGGCGGCTGGGCTGGCCGCCGTGCTGATCACCGTGGCGGCGTTCGTGCTCGACTCCTGGGCTCACCCCACTCCGACCCCGACCGAGCCGACGGCTACCACCCCGGCGTCGACCGTTGCGCCCAGCTCCACTTCTACGTCCAGCACCGAAACACCGGTTCCGTCAACGCAACCCGTCGACCCGCCGAAGAAGCACGGGCGCGGACACCAAAGGGGCGGGTAGTCGTCGGCTGCGCTCAGCCGCCGGCCGGCTGAGCGCTCCGATAGCGGTTGCGCGCGATGAGCGTGGTGTGCAGGTCGGTGATGAGCGGCACCAGGAAGTCCTGCTTGTATTCGTCGTCGCCGACGGAGCGTGCGCTGACGTACATGAAGGTCAACGCGCACAGGACCATGGTCATGTGAATCAGGGACTGCGGCACCGGAATGGTCATCCCGAAGACGGTGCCGTCACTGCTACCACCACCGGTCCACTTGGCCAGCAGCGCCGGGCTGAGCACGATCAGGCCCAACGCGAAGTAGATCGTCGCGGTGCAGATGGCGACCATCAGTAGGTGGGCGACCTGAGCCGCGGCGAACACTCCCACGACGTTCAAGCGTTCGGCGCGGGTCAGCGGGGCGCTGACTGGTGGGTCCGGTATCGCCGCGAAGGGCGTGCCGCTCAGGTCGTGGGTGTCTTCAGCTGCCGCGCTTGCCGATTCGAGCATGGGCCGCACCCGGGAGGCGCTCGTCGAGACCAAGAACACGACGGTCACGGCGAGCAGGAAGAGCACGGCGAGCCACAGTCGGGTCCGGCTGATCGTCGTCGCCATCAACCAGACGTAGCCGTTGAAGAACACCACCACCGTCAGCAGCAACACCGGCAGGGATCGGACGAAGAGCTCGCCCATCGCCGCGACCTGGTTCATGGTCAGCTGGACCGCCCACGCCAATACTGCGCCGGCCCCGGTGACGGTCATCGCGGCCACGACCGCGACGACGATGGCGACGGCGAGCAGGTGCGAGGGGCCACCCTGAATCACGCTGGAAATCGCGGCGATTGCCACCGCGCCGGTCGCGATCGCCGTCTTCGTCCGCAGGTTGCGCAGCCGGGACACCACCACGCCGACGGCCGTGGCCAGCGGGACGGTAAGGGTGAGGACGGCCAGCACGAGCTGTTCGGCCGGGGTCGGTGCGCCGTCGATGTAGATCTCGCTGGAGCCCGTCAGCAGGAAGACCGCGAGCAGGGCGAGGGCCACGGTGGCGTAGGCCGCCAACGCCGGCGCCGACCGAGCCACCAGGTGTCGCGTACGCCCCCGCGCCGTCAATGCAGTCGGCAGCCCTCGGGTGAGGAACCAGCGCTCGGCCTCGTCACGACCGCTATCGCGCGCTGTCATGCGAAGGTGTTAGTCCTTGCTCGAAGTGGAAGACGTCATCGGGATCGTACTTCGCTTTGACCACCCGCAGCCGGTCGACGTGATCGCCCCAGTAGGCGGTTGCCCAGTCGGCCAGGCCCGCGTTCGGCACATTCGGGTAGGCGCCATTCACGTACGGCGCCAACGCCTCGGTGAAGTCGCTGATCCAGGCCAGGCACACCTCGGTCAACTGATCGTCCGAGCCGCGTGGTTCGCCGCGAGTCCCCCAGCCTGCGCCCGGCTCGGCGTAGAACAGCGCGTTGCGATGGGCGAACGCCGAGCCGCCGGACGGCTCGCTGCCGGTGACGGCACCGCCGAAGGCATTGGTGAAGTAGTTGCAGTGCGGCGTAGGGGCGTTCGCCAGGAAGGCGCCGATGAGGTGGATCGCTTCGGTGGGAAAGGGTTGGGAACTGAACTGCGAGTTGAACTTCCAGTTCGCGGGCTCGTCGTCCGTCGGGAGCTGGAACCCTGCGTAGTTGGCGGCCCAGCTGTCCTCGATCACCGACACCTCGGGATGGCCGATCGACAGGATGGGGGCCAGCAACCCGGTGGCCTCGGCCTCCGAACCGGACGCGAGCACGGCGATCAGCTGGATCTCGTCGGGGCGGATCTCGAGTTGACTGGTCAGCCGGTCGTCGGTGTGGGGCGCACACAGCTGCCAAGCGTCGAAGACCTCCGGCAGGTCGGCGAGGCCCGCCCACGTCGCAGTCACGTAGCTGGTCTCGGTCAGCGGGTGCACCGTGTAGGTCAGGGAGGTGACGATGCCGAAGTTGCCGTTGCCCGCGCCGCGCAGTGCCCAGAGCAGGTCCGCGTTGTCGTGCTCGTCGGCGACGATGACGGTGGCGCCGTCGACGTCGGACGCGACGACCACCTCGGCCGCGACCAGGTTGTCCGAGGCCATGCCGAACAGGCGGGTGAGCAGCCCGAACCCGCCCCCGAGCGTGGCCCCCACCAGGCCGACGGTCCCCTCGGTGCCGGTCGGCGCCGCAACACCGGCCTGGCCGAGCGCGACGACGGCTTCCAGTTGGTTGAGCCCCGCGCCGACGGTGGCCGTACCCGACGCGAGATCGACTGTCGCCGACTTCAATTCGCTGACGTCGATCACGATGCCGTCGTCGACGTTGGACCAGCCCTCCAGACAATGCCGGCCACTGCGTACCCGGGGCGTGACACCGTTCTGACGTGCCCAGGCCAGCGCGTTGACGACGTCACGCGTGTCCTTGGCGAACACGATCACCGCAGGGTGATGGCTGAAGAGCAGGTTCCAGCCGGCGCTGGCGGCCGGGTAGTCGGCATCGCCCGGGCGGACGATGCGGCCGGTCAACTCGGCCGGTCGCGCCGCCGTGGACGTCACTGGGACGCCTCGGGGGTGGCCGCGAAGATGTCTTCGCCAGGCTCGTCGTCGAGCACCTTGCGGTGGAACAGCATCAGGTAGGCGAAGTAGCCCCCTCCTGCCAGGATCAGGCCGACGACGATCAAGGTCGGCACGGTCGAATCGCCCGGCGTGACGAGGACGAACAGTACGAAGGCCTCCCACAGCAGCGCGGCGATGGCGACGGGCAGCTCGAAGCGGCCCAGGCTGAAGCCACCCTCCTTGTGCTCGAGCCGTTTCCGCACCACCAGGTACAGGATCACGATGGCGCCGTAGATCAGCGCGGGCAGGATCGTCGAACCAATGATCAGTTGCAGCAGGGCCGCACCGGGCAGCGCGATCATCAACACGACGCCAACGGCCAGGATCAGGATGGTCGCCGGCACCGGAGTCTGCGTACGTGGGTTCACCCTGCGCATCAACGCGTGGGCGGGGAAGCGCTCGTCGCGCGCCATGGCGAACACCTGCCGCGAGCACGCGGCCATCACCACCATCCCGGCGCCGAACATCGCGAACGTCAAGCCTGCCAATAGGATTCGCTCCGTGACGGGCCCGAGTTGATCGCGGATGATCATGGCGACCGGCGAGCCGCTGGCGCTGATCCGCGGAATGTCCTTGATCGCGATGGTGAGCGCGATCAGGAACACCAAACCCAACACACCCGCGGCAACCACCGAGGCCACGATGGCGCGTGGGACGCTGCGAAACGGATCCTTGGCCTCCTCGGCGAGATTCGCCGCGGAGTCGAAGCCGACCAGCGTGGTGAGGCCCATGATCATCCCGGCCATCAGACCGCCGCCGATGGCGAAGTAGTTGGGGTCGCCGGCAGCGATGCCACGTGAGCCGAGATTGTCGAGGTGGCCGCCACCGGTGATCACCATGGCCACGGCCAGCGCGATGACCAACACCACGACGATGGCGAGTTCGACTCCCACCGCTCCCGAGGTGATCAGGCCGAGCAGCCGCGTCGAGGCGATCACCAGCGCGGCCTGCACGATCAGTATCGCGACCGTGATCAGCCGAGCGGTGTCCTCGTTCTCGGCCATCCCCACCAACGGCATGAACGCTTGGCTGGCCAGCGCGTTGTCGAGGGCGACCACGGCGATTGCCAGGTACCAGAACGTCAGCCACCCGAACAGCCACCCGACCTTCGGATTCGCCAGCCGGGAGGCCCACTGGTACGAGGAACCGCTCAGTGCGATGCGGGCGGCAAACTGCGCGACGACCAGTGCCACCAGCGTCTGTCCGATCGCCGCGAGCACCCATAGCCAGATGCCGACCGGACCAGCCGTCGCCAGCAGGTTGTCGTAGGTCGCGAAGATGCCGACCGCGACGGAGATGAACGCAAACGAGATTGCGAAGATCTGGAAGGGACCGAGCGTGCGCTGCAGTTCGGGCTCGTATCCGCAGTCCCGACATTCTTCGTCTGCAACGGCTGGGCCCGCCACGTGCTCTGCCGTCATGTCCGACCTCCGGTGGCGTTGATGAACCGAAGGATAGCCATCGTCAGAGCCCGGCGGCAGCAAATTTGCAATTGCGTCAAATCAGCGGCCCGTGCTCCCGGTGCCACGCGGGCCATCGCACCATCGGGCACTACTCAGAGCGGAGCGCTCATTTGGGTTTTTTGCGACCATTTCCGTTGTGGCCGTGACCGTTTCCGCCGTCATTGACGTTGGTGGCCTGTTCGAGCACCGGGCTGGGCGCGGGTGGGGGCAGCTCCGTCGTGGAGGACGTCGTGGAGGACACGGCCGTGGCGGTGATCGGCGCGGGCTCCGACGTGCGGATGCCCACCGACTCTGGCGGCGGCGTGGTCGAGACCGGGTCCGCGCCGAGCGCCAGGACCGCAAGCGCCATCGCGGCCAACGTGGCGGCTGCGGCCGCCACCTTGCCGATCCGGGGCCAGGGGCGGCGACGGGGCGCCGCCAGCGGCGCGACGGCCACTCCGGTCGCGGGTAGCCCGGGCCCGATCAACGTACTCGGTTGTCCCGAAAACTGATGTCCGGCAAGCCCATTCCAGGATGCCAACATCGCGTCCGCACTGGGAAAGCGGTGCGCCGGGGCTCGGGACATCGCCCGTGCGATCACTTCCGCGAGTGCCGGGTCGACGTCGGGACGCAGCTGTGCCAGCGGCGGCGGCGCTTCCTCGGTGATGGCGTGCGCCAGCGCGACGATGTCTTCCTGTGGGTACGGCTTGCGGCCCGTCAACGCCTCGTACCCGACCACCCCTGCGGCGTAGAGGTCGTCGGCGACGGTGGCGGGCTTGCCGGCCAGCCGGTCCGGGCTGAGATAGGCGAGCGTTCCGACGAGCTCACCCGTCGTGGTGTGCACCCCGTGCGGGGATTTGGCGATTCCGAAGTCGGCGACCTTCACCGCGCCCGACCGGGTGGGAAGGATGTTGCCCGGTTTGATGTCTCGGTGCAGAATCCCCGCTCCGTGCGCCGCGGCCAAGGCGGCGAGCACGCTGCTCAGCACCGCGTGGACATGAGCCTGCGGTAGCGGACCCGAGGCGAGCTGGTCGCCGAGCGTGTCGCCGGGCAACCGCTCCATGACGATGAAGGGTTTGTCGCCCTGGTCCCCGAAGTCGTACACCGCGACGATGTTGGGATGGTTGAGCGCGGCCGCCGCGCACGCCTCCACCTGGAAGCGCGCTCGGACGTCGGCTCGTGAGCTCAACCCCGGATGCAACAACTTGATGGCGACGGCTCGCTCCAACCGGGTATCCCACCCGTCCCGAACCTCGGCCATGCCGCCGAAACCGAGCAGGTCCCCCACTTCGTACCGGCCGGCGAGCAACTCTCGACCGTCCATGGCCCCAGGGGTATCCGCTGGGTACGGCGCGCAAACCCACTTCACGTGCTTGGTTCACGCGATCCGGACGCTCGTTGCCAACCGAACCAGCGCCCGTGAATACATAACTTGAGTTACCGTCGATCCCGTCGACGGATGTTTGCCGTTCGGCTACGGATTGAGCAAAATCTGGAATCGCAGGAGAGTCGTGGGCGTTGGCCGGCAGTTGGCTCGGACGAGGCCGTTGGTATCGGTCCCCGTCGCGCTGACCGTGGGACTGGCGGTGTTGCTCGTCGTCGACGGCAGCAGCAACACCGCGCGCATCGCCGACGACCTCATCACGCTGGTCCTGTCGACGTACGCGGCGCTGTGCGCGGGGTGGGCCGCCCGGTACGGCGACGAGCGCCTCCGGCCGGCATGGGCGACGATGGCGGCGGCGCTGGCCTGCTGGGCCGTCGGCGACTTGATCTGGTTGCTGTGCGAGTACGTCCTGCATCGCCAACCGTTCCCGTCCCCGGCCGACTACTTCTACCTCTCGTTCACGGTGCTCGCCACGATCGCCATGGCACAGCTTCGCCCCGACCCGACTCCCCACACGCGAGTGCGCACCGTCCTCGACGGCGCGACGGTCGCATTCTGCACGTTCCTGCTGGCCTGGATCTTCTTGTTGGGCAGCGTCTACGACGCCTACCGCAATGACAGGACCACGTTGGTGCTGGCGCTGGCCTACCCCACCGCCGACGTGGTGGCTCTGGCGGTCGCCGTGGCCGTCTTCGCGAGCGGCGACGTCCGACGGCGCGGCGTCGTGGCCCTGCTCACCGTCGCCATCGGCCTGATGACGATCACGGACAGCATCCTCGCGTACGTCGTCGCCACCGGCCGGTACACCACCGGAAACCTCACCGACGTCGGTTGGGCGGCGGTGGTCGTGATGTTCGCCGGCGCGGCGTTGCTGAGTTGCCGCAGTCCTCGGCCGGCCAGGACCACCGTGCGGGTGCCGTCGAGCTCGGCGCTGTGGCTGCCGTATGTCCCGTTGTTGCTGGCCGGCACCATCGGTCCGGCAATGGTCATGTCCGGATTCGAGAAGCTGCTGGTGCCCTTGATCGTCGTCGCGGTGTGCGCGCGACAGTTCGTCGCCGCGTCCGAGAACCGGCGCCTGCTGGCCGCGGCCGCGGACCAGGCGTTGCGAGATCCCCTGACGGGGTTGGCGAACCGCACGTTGTTCCAAGACCGGTTGACGCACGCCATGATGCTGCGGCTGCGAGGCGAACGTTCGGTGGCAGTGGTTTCGCTGGACCTCGACGACTTCAAGCTGGTGAACGACAGTCTCGGCCACCCCGCCGCCGACGACTTGTTGGTTCGGGCCGCCCAGCGCATCGCCGAGTGCGCACGACCCGGTGACACGGTCGCCCGGGTCGGAGGCGACGAGTTCGCCCTGCTCCTCGAAGGTGACGTCGACGATTCACATCTCATCGCTCAACGCGTGGTCGAGGCGTTTGAAGAGCCGTTCGAGGTCGACGGGCAGCAGATGTTCATGCGCCCCAGCGTCGGGGTGGCGGTCGCGGCTCCCGACGAGCCGGAGCTGGCACCGGAGACCCTCCTCAGACGCGCCGACACGGCGATGTACGCCGCGAAGCGGTCGCGCTCACAAAGCGTGCAAACCTTCCGGGCGGACATGACGATGACCGAGGCCGACGCGGTCGAGTTGTTCACCCACGCCGCACCTGAAGGTCCCGGACGTGGCGCTGCCAAGGTGCGCTTGTTGGGAGAGCTGCGCCACGCCATCGACAATGGCGAGCTCGACATGGTGTATCAGCCGAAGTTCGCACTGCGCGCGGGCCGCATCGCCGGGGTGGAGGCGCTGCTGCGGTGGCCGCATCCGGACCTGGGGCTGTTGGGCCCGGACGCATTCTTGTCGCTGGTGCGCCAGCACGGACTGATGCGACCGGTTACCGACTTGGTGCTGAAGAAGGCGCTCGACGACGCCGCCCAGTGGGCCCAGTCCGGACACCGCGTACCCGTCGCCGTCAACCTCTTTGCACCGTCCCTGCGCGATACGAACCTGCCCGAGACGCTCCGTCGAGCGCTCGACCGCCGCAACCTCCCGGCCGACCTGCTGACCGTAGAGATCACCGAGGACGTGGTGCTCGACGAGTTCGGCGTGGTGCCAACCGTGCTGCAGAAGCTCCGCGACCACGGCTTCCGGGTGGCGATCGACGACTTCGGCAGCGGCTACTCGGCGCTGTCCTACCTTCGCAACCTGCCGATCGACGAGGTCAAGCTCGATCGGCACTTCATCGCATCGGTGACCAGCGACGGCCGCGCCGCCACGGTCGTACGCGCCGTCATCGACCTGACGCACGAGTTGGGCATCACCGTCGTCGCCGAAGGCGTCGAGGACGCGGCCACCGCAAACTGGCTCCGCGACCACGGGTGCGACATCGGACAGGGCTACTACTTCGGCAAGCCCGTGGCCGCCGACAAGGTGCTGGAATTGATCGAGGTCGCGGTCGAGCCTGCGCCGGAAAGCCGCGCCGCCACGGCGCGGGCCGAGGCTGGCCGCTAGCTCGTCGGCTACGGCAACGAAACCGAGTGGCCACGGTCTCCTCCGCGTGGCCAGGTGGCCGACGGGCGCGCTACCGAAGACCCCCGGGGACCATCGGCTCCCCACCCCGTGACTTTCGACCTTGTTGGCCAACTGCACGAGGCGGTTAATTTCGCAGTCATTGGCGGACCCGAGAGGAATTGCTCATGACCAGTCCCGCAATCAATCCGGACACTCTGAGCGGTGTCGAGGTCATCGGCGCCGGCGGAGTCAAGCTCGGCAAGGTCGACAACCTGTACGTCGACGATGACACCAACCAGCCGGAGTGGGTCGCGGTCAAGAGCGGGCTGTTCGGCGCCCACGTCTCACTGGTGCCGATCAGCAAGGCCCAGTTCGATGGCACCGCACTCAACGTGCCCTTCGACAAGGAGCAACTCAAGAGCGCCCCGCACCACCACCCCAACACCAACCTGTCCCCGCTAACCGAGAAATATCTCTACCACCACTACGGCATGCCCTACAGCGAACACAGCGGGTCGCCGGCAGCCGACTCCCAGCACGGCAAGCCCGAAGACCAGACGGGCGAGTCCGGGGCGCCCGCCCGCGGCAGCTCCGGACCCACCGGCCGGCTCCGCAAGTATTGGGGCAGCAAGAACGCCACCAAGACGATGCCAGTCAGCCGCGAAGAAGTTCGTCTGGAACGCGAGCCCGGCACCGAGACCAACCGTGACGACGCGATGTCCGGGTGGGTCCTCGTCGCAGAAGAGCACGAGGTGACCCTCATCGGGGACGAGGCCGTCGTCGTGAAGGAAACCGTGGTACTCGAGCGGGAACTCCTGGGCATCGCCACCGAGCGCACGGCCAGCGACGCTGGGCGCAAGTAGCTGGTCGTCGCGTCGAAACCAACGAACACCGATCGCAACCAAGCGAACGGACACGGACCGGACACCAAACATCCGAACGTGCTGTGACCACATCCGTGCAGTTCGACAGTGGTGGCCAGGGCCGGGATCGAACCGGCGACCTTCCGCTTTTCAGGCGGACGGGATAGCCACTGACCTGCGGTTTATTTGATTCTGTGCGTTGTATGCGCCGCATTGAGCTGCGCTGACGTATTCAACCTGTCCGACGAACGGACATAAACCGGACACGGTGCTTGCACTCCTGACCAGGAGCTTCGGCGCTGCCCTGTGCGTTGTGGGCGGCGTCGTTGGCTCCGGGGAGCAGGCACCCCGATGCCCAGCATCGAATCATCAGCCACCGACTCGACACCATCGGCGGGCTCGACTTTTGCGCCTTACGGGCCGCCATTAGGGCCTGGTTCTCCGGGTGCCTCGATGGACGGGAGGTCGCGAGCGCCCGAGGCCGCCAGGCCGCAGGGCGGGAGAGCGACAGCGGTCGGCCGGACGTCGACCGAGGCGCCCGGCCTCAACCCGGCAGCGGCCGGCGGGCTTGTTATATGTGCCGAAAATGTCCGCGAGTCGGTGGACGACGCGAGCGCAGCCGGGGGGCTGCGGGCGATCGACGCGTTGGGGCTGCGGTTCCCGAGTCCCGAGATGGTCACCGCGGCCGCGGCGCTGTTCGAGCCGGCGGCTCCGTGGGCATCTGGTCCTGACCGTCGCGGGGCCGAGCCTGAATCGGGACGCTTTCGCATCGCTGTTGGTCCTGGCGTGGTGCGACTGAGTTGGACCAATCCCGTTCGCGTCGAGAAGACCGCCGAACGGGGCGTTGCTCATCACCAACGTGACGTTGACGACGCGGCGTTCCATGTCAGACGAGACCTCGACGGCGATGCCGGGCACGGTGATCGGGCCGTCGGGTCTTCGATCCGACGGAGTCTTACGGCAAGCGAGCAGCCTGGCACTGGCGCTGTCATCACCGAGTGGTCCCGAAAGTCACGGTCGTCGATGTGCCGCACCTTCGCCGAACTCGACTACAGCCCACTGGTCGAATCCGGCCGCGTCCCCGCCATGGTCACACTCACCTACCCCGGCGACTGGGAAGTCGTCGCACCTGATGGAGCTAGCGTGAAGAGGCATATGGTGTTGTGGCGCAAGCGCTTCCAACGTGAGTACGGTGAACCCGCCCGTTACATCTGGAAGCTGGAGTTTCAGCGTCGCGGTGCACCGCACATTCACCTGTGGATGGCCCCGCCGATCTCGCCTGGCCGCTCGGGGCGCGGCTTCGCGCAATGGTTGTCCGAGACGTGGACTCAGGTTGTCGACCATCCTGATAAGGAGCAGAAGGCGAGGCATCGGCTCGCCGGGACTGCCATCGATGTGAAGAACGGGCTGAAGGCCTGCGACCCGAAACGGCTGGCGATCTACTTCACCAAGCATTCCTCACCAAACCTCGGCGGCGACAAGGAATATCAGCACATCGTTCCTGAGCTGTGGCGGCAGGCAGGTCGCGGGCCTGGCAGGTTCTGGGGCGTGTACGGGCTCAAGAAGGCCATCGCGGTTGCCGAGGTCGGCCAGGACGCGTACCTGGCGGCTCGTCGGATCGTGCGGCGGTGGTCGCGCTGCCAGGCGGTGTATGGCGACTCATCCAGCCGCTTTCCCTCGGCCGTGGTGCCGCGCACGGCTACGGGCCTGGTTTCGCGCGTTGAGCGTGACTCGGGTCGGGTGACGCACCGTCGGGTTCGGCGCCGCCGAACGCTGTGCAATCAAGGCGGCCTAGCCGGCGGATACGCGCTCGTGAACGACGGACCGGGCTTCGCGTCACGCATTGCCGCGGCATTATCGGTCACCTGCCCACGACTTTAGGTTCGATCGGCGCACCCGAGCGGGACCGGCGGTCTCAATGAGACCTCAATTCTCGTGGTGGATACTGCGGGTCGCCTGGCAGTCTGTCGCACGCGAAGAGACCGGGCGTTTAGGACGTCAACTGCTGGTACGCGGAGTGAATCCGCTTCAAGCACATGAGAATTGTGAGCACGAGGTGTAGACCGAGACCAGCGAGCAGCGCGCAGATCCATCGAGGAGCACCGGCGTCTTCGTGCGAAATTGCAGCCGCTACTACAGCCACAACGGTCGTGATAACTCCGACGATGACCGAGTACGTCACGTTGGCAAACGTCTCGTCTACCAGGACGGCGACGCGAGGTCGCTCCTGATCCTTTCCGTCACTCTTGATCTGAACGCGCAGCTGGAACACGAATATGACAAGGCCGAACAGCAGGGCAGTAAAGACCGCCAAGCCTGCGAGGATTGAGGCGATGTCTTTCATCCGGAAGTCAGCGCAGAACAAGCCCACGCCAACGACGATAGGTACGCCCACGAACAAGACGAGGTCCCACAAGCGAATCGACCCATCGCGGTCGTCCCGCAGTGTGTTGTAGTGGGCCCGCACCGCCGGAGCGATGCTAGCTTTGCTCGCCACCGCGGTTCACCATTTTCGCCCCCAGCTGCTCGTTGGTCCACGTCCCGACCGTGTTGGCGTTGGTCCAGTCTATGCCGAGACGGTCATACAAGTCTTGCGCATACTCTTGTTGAAA
>JAHFVB010000009.1:21833-24024 GCA_023264755.1 Mycobacterium sp.
TTCGTTGTGGCCGCTCAAGGCGTACGCGACAGACGGGCGCCTCTCGCGACCGATCACGAACGTCTTGCGCTTGCCGTTGCCTTCGAGCGTGACTTCGGCCTGCGATTCCTCATCGTCCTCGTCGAATGACAGCAGCTCGCCAACTTTGATGCTGCCGTTCCGCAAACCGTCGAAGATCGACCTGGCCAAGGCTTCCATGCCGGGTCCGGGCACCAGCGTATGGGTGAGCTCACCGGCGTACTTGGGCTCCTGAGCTCCGGCGTGATTGTCGGATTTGTCGTGTTCTTTGTGACGCCGATAGGCACTCACACGAACGAGCTTCGCCTGGTTCAACCATGCTTCGCTTTCGACGACGGCGTCCGCTTCCAAGCGAAGGTCCGGGTACAGCAAGTTGAAGCGCTCAGCAAATAGATGCAACAAGCGCACTACGCCACATTGATTGTTCGCACGCTCAAGAAAGAGGAGCGCGGATCTGCCACCTTTGGGGAGCGTTAGGACGCCGTGGGTTATGACTTGGATTGCATCAGTTGCGCCGAATTTCGTCTTTTCGGTCATGGTGGCGGTGTCAATGACTCGGCCCTTTTCACCGTAACGTCCTACCTCGACTGCCAGCGTGAGGGAACGGCCGATTGGTTCCAGGTCGACCACTTCCGCGTAGCTCTCATTGGACTGGTTCTTCAACTGAGCCGGGGTTACTTCGGCGGCGAACGACCGAAACAGGTGGAGTAAGTCCCCATCAGGAAGCTCACTTAGGTTCAATCGCTTCTTCCGATCACCTTTGGGGTGCACCCACAATTCGGTGACCGTCATAGTGCGCCGTGGCATGCTTCTTCTCCCCTGACTCCCGCGGTATTCCGCCGAATCGTAGACGAGGAGCACGGAGGTACATCCGAGGTTGGGGACGCGTCCGCAGGTGAGTGTTGTCATGCGCAAATCCTCGCGCGACCCACCGACAGAATTCGAACATATGATCGAATGACGCGCCACCGTTGGCCACACGTCACGCGTGCCTCTACGTCAGATCAAGCCCAGGACCTGACGCAAGCGTGTGTTCGTGCATGACTTCGATGGCAGCCTGAGCTGCTCTACACGCCTCAGCGAAAGCAGATCCGGCCTTGTTGAACGCCTCTGCTACCTCGAGCCTGCGATCGAGGTCGATTAGTGACCAGTCCAGCTTCCCGGACAAGGAGCGGATAACTTCGGCGGTTGTCAGCCCGGTACCGGCCAGTCGGCTCACGATCCTGTTCACCACGACTGGACCGCTCACAGCTGTTCCTCGCACATCGAGGTCGTTGGCGAAGGTGCACATTTCCGTATGCAAGCGCGCGGCTTGTGCAACGAGAGGTGCCGCCTGAGAACATCCGCCGGCGTCACGCTCGCCCGGTTCGGCGCGTCGTGAGCGGGTAGGCGAGAGTTGGTTTTCCATAACGCAACCGTATGGATGCAGATCCGCAGTCAGCTACGCCCAAACATTCAGAATCCCCGCGAGATGTCGGCGTCTCGGGTCTTCTCAGAGCCGAGAATGAGGCGGGCACGGCAGAGACGCAATGCTGCACGCGGCGGTGGGGCCGGCCGGAGCCGACGCGGCTTTATGTCGCCAGCCAGGAGATTTCTATCCGAAGGACCTGGGATCAGATAGGGCAGCTGCAGTTCGACGTCGTCGATGCCTGACAACTATGGCAGGAGGCCTTCTTCCCAGGCCCAGGCAAAGAAGGAATCACCATCCTCGAAGGGAAGGTACATTTCTGTCTCTAGGAGAGCGTCGACAAGTTCGACCGTCTTGGCCCGGTCTCGACCGAACAGCGACTTGTACGCCTCGACCACCATCCACATCGTGTCGATGGAATTGACGTTCAGCCGATCCGCCTGAGCAACAGCAGCGCGGTCGTCTAGTACGGCAATCAAATTGCGGTGATGGGCGCAGGCGATGACCGCAGATTCCCCTAGGTGTTGCAGCCGGCCACCACCCAACGCCGCCTTCACCCTTAGAGCGGTTAACGCCTCTTCGTCGGTCATCAAGATGTGGGCAGCCCAGTTAGAACTGGACACTGACGGAATCCCAGTGTGTTTGTCGCGGCCATCCTCGATATCGGTGTTGACCTCGGCCGGGATCAGAACTACTCCGTGTGGAGCGATGGCCTCAATGATGTACCCGTAACCGGCACGGCACATGTGTGTGTACGTGCTGGTG
>JAHFVB010000206.1 GCA_023264755.1 Mycobacterium sp.
ATCATGTTCGCGGGCATCTTCTACGGCGGCATGTACGGCGGCTCGACGACCTCGATCCTGTTGAACACCCCGGGGGAGTCCTCGTCGGTGATCACGGCGATCGAGGGCAACAAGATGGCCAAGGCCGGCCGCGCCGCCCAGGCCCTGGCCACGGCGGCCATCGGGTCCTTCGTGGCGGGCACCATCGGCACCATCCTGCTCGCCGCGTTCGCGCCTGCGATATCCCGGTTCGCCGTCACGCTCGGCGCCCCGTCCTACCTAGCCATCATGTTGTTCGCGCTGGTGGCCGTCACCGCCGTACTGGGTTCGTCCAAGCTGCGCGGGGCCATTTCCCTGGTGCTCGGGCTCGCGATCGGCATCGTCGGCATCGACTTCCTCACCGGCCAACCGCGCGCCACCTTCGGCATTCCCCAACTCTCCGACGGCATCGACATCGTGGTGATCGCGGTCGCGATCTTCGCCGTCGGCGAGGCGCTGTGGGTGGCCGCCCACCTGCGCCGCAAGCCTGCCGAGGTGATTCCGGTGGGCCGGCCGTGGATGGGGCGCGACGACTGGAAGCGGTCGTGGAAGCCATGGCTGCGCGGTACCGCGTTCGGCTTCCCGTTCGGCGCGCTGCCCGCAGGTGGGGCCGAGTTGCCGACATTCCTGAGCTACATCACCGAGAAGAAGCTGTCCAAGCATCCCGAGGAGTTCGGCAAGGGCGCCATCGAGGGCGTGGCCGGACCGGAAGCGGCCAACAATGCCTCGGCCGCAGGCACGTTGGTGCCGATGCTGTCGCTGGGGTTGCCGACCAACGCGACCGCGGCGGTGATGCTGACCGCGTTCGTGTCGTACGGAATCCAGCCCGGCCCAACGCTGTTCTCGAAGGAGCCGCTGCTGATCTGGACGCTGATCGCCAGCCTGTTCATCGGAAACTTCTTGCTGCTCGTGCTGAACCTGCCGCTGGCTCCGCTGTGGGCCAAGCTGTTGCGGACGCCCCGGCCATACCTCTACGCGGGCATCCTCTTCTTCGCCACGCTTGGCGCCTTCGCGGTCAACGTGCAGCCCCTGGACCTGGGGTTGTTGCTGATCTTCGGACTGGTCGGGCTGATGATGCGCCGTTTCGGACTGCCGGTGCTGCCGTTGATCATCGGCGTGATCCTCGGGCCACGGATCGAGCGGCAACTTCGGCAAAGCCTGCAACTCGGCGCCGGCGACTGGGGCAGTCTGTTCACCGAGCCGGTCGCGATCGTCACCTACGTGTGCATGATCGTGCTGCTAGCCATCCCGTTGGTGCTCCGGCTGCTGCACCGCGACGAGGAGACCCTGCTCGTCGTCGAGGACGACGAAGATCAGAAGGCGAAGGCCCAAGCATGATCGTCATCGGTTACACCGCAGACACCTTCGGGGCTGCCGCCCTAGAAGCCGGCCTCGCCGAGGCGAAGGTCCGAGACACCGACGTGCTGGTCGTCAACTCGACCGTCGGGGACTCCTACATCGATGCCGCGTTCGCGCAGCCCGCGCAGCTACGTGACCTGGACACCCGCCTGACCGACAGCGGCGTGCCGTTCCAACTGGAGCAACCCGTCGGGGTCTTCGCCGCCGATGCCCTGCTCGAGGCGATGGCCCGGCCCGAGGCGGAGCTGTTGGTCATCGGACTCAAGCACCGCAACCCGGTGGGCAAGCTCTTGCTGGGCAGTGTGTCTCAGCAGATACTGCTGGAGTGCCCGAAGCCGGTGCTGGCGGTCAAGCCGCAGGAGTGAACTCGGGCCGCCACCGTGCGACATCGGCGTCAATTTCCGGTTTGGGGCACGGCCGGGCGGGGGTATCTACTCGCCATGGTCGACACCCGAAGCGCAGTGAAGAACGCCACCGACAGCGAGTGGTTCGAGAAGGCGGCGCGCGCGGGTTTTGCGATAAGCGGGGTCCTGCATCTGCTGATCGCCTACCTCGTGCTGCGGCTGGCCATCGGCGGTTCGTCGCCATCGGGCAGCGCCGATCAGTCGGGTGCATTGGCGACGCTCGGCAGTCAGACCGGCGGGGCCATCATGCTATGGATCGCGGCCGTCGGCCTGGCTGCGCTCGGACTGTGGCGGTTGGCCGAGGCCGCCCTCGGCGGGCGGCAGGGCAAGACGTCACCCCGCCAGCACGACGATGACGGGGTGACGGAGCGGCTGAAGGCCTTCGCGTTGGCGGTGGTGTACTTCGGGATGGCCTTCTCCGCGGCCCGATTCGCCATGGGCAGCGGGAAGTCCAACAGTCGCGACAACGCAGGCATGAGTGCGCAATTGATGCAATCTGGTTGGGGCAAAGCAGTTTTGGTAGTGATCGGCCTGGTGGTCATCGGCGTCGGCGGCTACCACGTGTACAAGGGCGTTGCGAAGAAGTTCGAACAGGATTTGAAGGTCTCGCCGGGCCGCGGCATCACCGCACTCGGGATGGGCGGTTACGCGGCCAAGGGCCTGGTCTTCGTCGGGGCAGGGCTCCTGGTGCTCGTCGCGACGCTGCACTCCGACCCGTCACAGGCCACCGGCATCGACGGCGCGATCAAGGCGCTCGGTGAGGCCCCGTTCGGCAAGCTCCTACTGATCCTGGCGGCGCTCGGCATCGCCGCCTTCGGCGCCTACAGCTTCGTCCGAAGCCGCTACGCCCGCATGTAACGCACTATCCGCCGTCGAGGCTCAACCGGATGGCGCCGTCGACGGCCGAGACCGAATAGCTGCGCACGGACGGCCCACCACCGGCCTCCTTGCCCGAGCACATGTCGAAGGTGAGCCCGTGCAACGGGCAGACCACCACCTGCTCGTCGATGAGCCCGTCGGCGAGCGGGCCGCCGCGATGTGGGCATACCGCGTCGAGGGCTCGCAGCGAGCCGTCACGCAACCGGAACACCGCCACCTGGGCGTCGTTGACTGCGTAGGTCCGACCCTCGCCGAGCGGAATGTCTTCGACCGCACCGACTTCCACTTCACCGGCGCTCATCGGTTTCCTCGGCTCTTCGCGCAGGCGCTCATCGCTGCCCTCGGCTCTTCGCGCAGGCGCTCATCGCACCGGAACCTGGGGGAGCGGCAACAACGGCAACGACGTCCGGAACTGGCCCTGGGTGGCCGGTTCCCGGCCGTCTTGCCACGGATCCCGGTAGGCGGCGACCGACTTGGCCATGTTGGCGTCGAGTTGGGCCGCGATGCCCTCGGCGTCGTCGACGACGACCGAGCGGATCTTGTCGATGCCGACGCGTGGCACCCACTTGTACGTGCGTTCCAGCCAATTGGCGTCCTCGCGGTAGTACTGCAGGAACCGGCCGGTGAGCGTCATGACCTCCTCGGCGCTGTCCACCGTGGCCAGCAGGTCGCCCTTGCGGATGTGTGCCCCGGCGGCGCCTCCGACGTAGATCTCCCACCGCCCCCCGTCGACCGCGACGACGCCGAGGTCCTTGCACAGCGCCTCGGCGCAGTTGCGCGGGCAGCCCGTCACCGCGAGCTTCATCTTCGCCGGGCTGGCCAACCCCTGGTAGCGCTCCTCGAGTGCGATGCCCAAGGCGGTGGAGTCACCCACCCCGTACCGGCAGAAGTCGCTTCCCACACAGGTCTTCACGGTGCGGAAGCTCTTGCCGTAGGCGTATCCCGATGGCATGTCGAGGTCGGCCCAGACCGCGGGCAGGTCCTCCTTTCGGATGCCGAGCAGGTCGATGCGCTGGCCGCCGGTGAGCTTGATCAGCGGAACGTCGTACTTCTCGGCGACGTCGGCGATGCGGCGCAGCTGCGCCACGTTCGTCACCCCGCCCTTCATCTGGGGTACCACCGAGAACGTGCCGTCCCGTTGAATGTTGGCGTGCACGCGGTCGTTGATGAACCGGGCGTCGCGTTCGTCGACGAACTCGTCGGCCCACATCATCTCGAGCAGTGAGGCCAGGGCCATCTTCGAGCCCGCGTCTTCCCGTCCGTCGGGAGTCAGCGCGGCGAATACCGAAGACACCGAATGCAGTTCGAGCTCGCGAATCAAGCGCATCAGCGTCGGCTTGTCGTAGGGCACCCCAGGCACGTACCAGGATGCCGAGGGGTCCTCGGTGACGGCGCCGCCGGCCGCCCATTCGACGACCTGGCCGACGAGTTCCTTGCAAGCGCCGCAGCCCTTGCCCGCCTTGGTCTTCGCCATCACCCCGCCGACCGAGGTGGTGCCGGCCCGCACGCAGGCCACCAGGGCTCCCTTGCTCACCCCGTTGCAGTTGCAGACCTGTGCGTCGTCGGACAGTTCGGCCACGCCCACCGCGGCGTCGGGTGTGCCGAGGTCGAACATCAGCGACACGCGCTCCTCGGGCAGCGGCAGCCCGCTGTCGAACGCCTGCGTCAGGAACGACACCTTGCTGACGTCGCCGACCAGCGTCGCCCCGACGAGTTTCCCGTCGCGGATCACCACCGTCTTGTAGACGCCCTGCCGGGGCTCCGAGTACTGGACGAATTCGTCGTCTTCGTGTTCGGGCGCCTTGATGCCCATCGCGGCGACGTCGACACCGGCCACCTTGAGCTTGGTGGCCACCCGGGAACCGTGATAGGCCGACCGCAGATCCGCGCCGGTCAGGTGGTCGGCCAGCACCTTGGCCTGCTCCCACAGCGGAGCCACCAGCCCGTAGACCTGACCGCGGTGTTGGGCGCATTCACCGACGACGTACACGTCGTCGTCGTCGACCGACCGCATGTGGTCGTCGGTCACGATCGCACGTTCGACGGTCAGCCCGGCCCGCTGCGCGAGCCCGACGTTGGGCCGGATCCCGGCCGCGATCACCAGCATGTCGCAGTCGAGTCGGGATCCGTCCGAGAACGCGATGCCGGCCAGCCGGCCGTCCTCGACGATGACCTCGGTGGTCCGCTTCTCGGTGTGGACGCCGATGCCCAGGCTCTCCACCGAGCGGCGCAGGATCGCTCCGGCCAGGTCGTCGAGCTGGGCGTTCATCAGGGTCGGGCCGGCGTGCACCACGTCGACGGTCAGCCCGCGGCCCTGCAGGCCACGCGCCGCTTCGAGTCCAAGCAGCCCGCCGCCGATGACGACGGCCCTGGTGCGGTTCGCGGCCTCGGCGATCATGGTCGCCGTGTCGTCGAGCGTGCGGAAGCCGAACACCCCGTCGGCCAGCGTCGTGTCGTCGGCCCACAACCCCGCCATCGGCGGAAAGAACGACCGGCTGCCGGTGGCCAGGATCAGCTTGTCGTAGTGCATCGACGTGCCGTCGTTGGCGTGCACCAGGTGGGCGAACGCGTCGAGGCGCACCACCCGGACCCCGGCCCGCAGGTCGATGCCGTTGTCGGTGTACCAATCCATGGCGTTGAGATAGATCTCGGCCGGATCATCGCTGCCCGCAAGGACATTGGAGAGCAAGATGCGGTTGTAGTTGCCATAGGGCTCGTCGCCGAACACGGTGATGTCGAACATGTCGCCACCGCCGCGGGCGAGCACTTCCTCGATGGCGCGGATGCCGGCCATCCCGTTGCCGATGACGACGAGCCGAGGCATTAGACCTCCACCAGGCCGAGGTCGACCACCACGGTGCCGGAGCAGCCTCGTGGCGCGGCGATGAACAGTTCCAACACCGTGTCGCCGAGCAGATCCTCGACCACTCTGAGCACTACGTGCGTCGCCCCCTTGGCGCCGATGGGGAAGTAGCGCATCGGCGCACCGTCGCGGAACAGCACGACGCTCACCATCTCGTCGGTGGAGTTGCCACCCCGGAAGTAGACGGGCTGGGTCACCGCCCCGGCGGGCACCACGTACCGCAGGGATTCGTCGAGCGGCGTCGGCTTGTCGAGGCCAGTCCCCTCGAAGTCGAACGCGCCTTGCAGGAATCGGGCCGTGCTTCCGTCGCTCATGCCTCCCATGACTAGGGGGCGGATGTTTCCAGTTGGTTACCTCCGTGATGCGGGCGTGGATACCCGTTCGCACCGGCGCGCCCGCGCCCGGTGAGGTGGTGTTGACATGTCGGACACCGATGCGCAATGGATGGACAATCCGGCCCGCGTAAACCTTGCTCCGACCGCATTTCTGCTGGAAGGGCCATCATGTCGATATTGACCCGGGACCGAAACATCGATCACTGGGATGCCGAGGACGTCGCCGCTTGGGACTCAGGTGGAGCGAAGATCGCCAAGCGCAATCTGATTTGGTCCATCATCGCCGAGCACGTGGGCTTCTCGATCTGGTCCATCTGGTCGGTGATGGTGCTGTTCATGCCGCAGAACGTCTATGGGATCGATCCGGCGGGCAAGTTCTACCTGGTCGCCGTGCCGACGCTGGTCGGTGCCTTCATGCGCATCCCGTACACGGTGGCGCCGGCCAAGTTCGGGGGGCGCAACTGGACGATCGTTAGCGCGCTGCTGCTGCTGATTCCGACGTTGTTGACGTTGTGGGCCATGAGTTCTCCCGGGACGTCGTACACCACCTTCATGGTGGTCGCGGCCTTCGCGGGCTTCGGCGGTGGCAACTTCGCGTCGTCGATGACGAACATCAACGCCTTCTACCCGCAGCGGTTGAAGGGCTGGGCGCTCGGCTTGAACGCGGGCGGCGGAAACATCGGTGTGCCCGTCATCCAACTGATCGGGCTGCTGGTGATCGCCACGGTCGGCAACACCGCGCCGCAAATCGTGTGCGCCGTCTACTTGGTGTTGATCGCGCTGGCGGCGCTGCGCGCGGCGCTGTTCATGGACAACCTGCGCAACCAGAAGTCCAACCTGGGAGCGCTCGGGGAAGCGTTGCGCTACAAGCACTCCTGGGTGATGAGCTTCCTCTACATCGGTACGTTCGGTTCGTTCATCGGGTTCTCGTTCGCCTTCGGCCAGGTGCTCCAGATCAACTTCCTCGCCGGTGGGGACACCGCCGCGCAGGCTGCGCTGCATGCCGCCCAGATCTCCTTCCTCGGTCCGCTGCTCGGCTCGATCACCCGGCCGTTCGGCGGCAAGCTGGCCGACCGCATCGGCGGCGGACGGATCACGCTGTACACGTTCGTCGCGATGATGTTCGCCGCGGGCATCCTCGTGGTGACGGGCATGATCGACGACAGTACGAAGGGCGCACCGACCGGTGGCCAGATGACCGCCTACGCGGTCGGATTCATCGTATTGTTCGTCCTGTCCGGCATCGGCAACGGTTCGACCTACAAGATGATCCCGTCGATCTTCGAGGCCAAGGCGCAAGACAAGGACGGCTGGACGGCAGACGAGAAGGCGGCTTGGTCGCGCCGGATGTCCGGGGCGCTCATCGGATTCGCGGGCGCCGTCGGTGCGCTGGGCGGCGTATTCATCAACGTGGCGCTTCGGATGTCCTACAACGGCGCGGCCAAGTCGGCCACCAGCGCGTTCTGGGTCTTCCTCGCCTTCTACGTGGTCTGCGCCATCGTGACGTGGTTCGTCTTCCTGCGGATGCAGTCGGTGCGGGCGGTCACCGGTGAACACGTCGGTAGGGCGCCGCAAGCCGTCGGAGCCGGCTGATCGAGATGCCTCGATGACGACCCAGACCACGCGGACTGCGTGTTCGTATTGCGGGGTCGGCTGCGGGATCTCGGTAGAGACCCGGGCCGACCCCGCTACGGGTGTGCCCGTGATCGCCCGGGTGTCGGGCGACCGGTTGCACCCCACCAACTTCGGCAGGTTGTGTACGAAGGGCGCCACTCACGCGGAGTTGATGCGGGCCGACGAGGGCCGGTTGACCACGGCGCTGCTGCGGTCGTCGCGCGATGGCGACTTGGCGGCCGTCGCCGTCGACGACGCGGTGGCCGAGGCCGGACGCCGGCTGCGCGCCATCATCGACGAGCACGGCCCCGACGCGGTCGCGCTCTACGTGTCGGGCCAGATGTCGATCGAAGCGCAGTACGTGGCCACCAAACTGGCCAAGGGCTTCGTCCGAACCGTGCACATCGAATCCAACTCACGGCTGTGCATGGCCAGTGCCGGAACCGGTTACAAGCAATCGCTGGGCGCCGACGGGCCGCCGGGCTCCTACACCGACTTCGACTGCACCGACCTGTTCTTCGTGATCGGCTCGAACATGGCCGACTGCCACCCGATTCTCTACCTGAGGATGGCGGACCGGCTCAAGGCCGGGGCCAAGCTGATCGTGGTCGATCCCCGTCGCACCACCACCGCCGAGCACGCCGACCTGTTTCTGCAGCTCAAGCCGGGCACCGACCTCGCCCTGCTCAACGGCATCTTGCACCTGCTGGTCTCCAACGGGGACATCGACGAGGAGTTCATCGCCGAGCACACCGAGGGCTGGGCGGGCATGCCGGAATTCCTGGCCGACTATCCGCCAGACGTGGTGGCCGGCCTCACCGGCCTGTCCGAGGCCGACATCCGCACTGCCGCAGCGATGATCGCCGAGGCCGGCGAGTGGATGTCGTGCTGGACCATGGGACTC
>JAHFVB010000593.1 GCA_023264755.1 Mycobacterium sp.
CGGCCTCTCGAATGCCGTACAGCACAAGGCAAGCCACTTCGTCGCTCTGTGCGCAGACCGCTGTCACACCTGCGTCTCGCCACCGGGTCACGACTTCGACTGCGGTATCAACGGTTACCGCGTCGACGCTGACATCAGGGAGGTCGTGGTGGCGCGCGGCGTCGCTCACCCCGACGAGCCAATAGTCGCCCAGTGCACGCCATTTCGCGATTCCGGTGTATGCGAACGCCAATTGGCGGTGTCCACGGGAGATCAGGTAATCGACACGCAGGGCGCCGACGGCGATATGCGGATCACCCAGTGCGGGAAGCAGACCGATCTCGATGAGCGGCACATGAGCGGCCGCGGCGGCCGCGCGGGCCCCGGAACTCAAGGGAAACAGACTGGTGACGGCAATAGGGTCGAGGTTCTTGATGGCCTCGACCACGTGTTGGTCGTCTTCAGTCTCGAATACCTGGACTTGCAGCAGCCCCCGTCGGCCCAGTTCGGTGGTCATCTGGCTGCCGGCGAGCATCGGCATCTCGCCGACGGCGACGCGTGGCACCACATACAGGACCACGCCGCTGCGTCCGCGGGCCAGATTGCGGGCCGCGGCGTTGGGGCGATAGCCGAGTTGTTCGGCGGCCTTGATGACGGCCTCATGGGTGCTCGCCGAGATACGCCGGCCTTCGGATTTGTTCAGTACGTAGCTGACGGTTGCGGTGGAGACCCCGGCCAGGCGTGCGACGTCGGCGTGGGTCGGGCGTGGGGACTTGGCCGAGTTGGCTGCGCCATCTCTCGGACCGACCATGCCTCATGGTCGCACGGTGGGCCGTTGATGTTCGACTCCGACCCGGGCGACGGGAAAACCGGTTCCCACGTCAGTTTCGCGGTGGTCGTCGGCCGATGAATCTCACCTGAATTTTCGCTGCGGATCGGTAGGTCGACGCGCGCGAACAGCGGCCGTTGGGCGAACATCATGGGATGCCGAAGAACCGCCTGACTGCCGACGGCGAGATCCCCGACACCGGGCTGCCTGCCGCGCTTGCCGCCGAGCTGACCATGTCCGAGCAGTTCGACTGGCATCAGAGCTATCTGCGTCGGCACTCGGTGTCGCGGCGGAATTTCCTACGGGGATCGGCCGCAGCCGCGGCGGTGGCTGCCCTCGGTGTGGCCCCATTCGGGCGTAAGGCCTACGCGCAGGATGCGCCGTTGACCGTGGCGGGCCGGCGCATCGGATTTGGCGGTGATGCTGCGAGCCAGCTGCGTCTGGGCGCTCAACTATCCCGAAACCCTAGTGGCACCAAGATTTTCGTTGATCATGGCCCAACGCCGGAGCTGGGCGCAACGACCGAGGCCGAAGTTCGGAATCTGCTCACCCAGATCCCCTCCAGTGACGGCGGAGTGCTCGCCGCCGAACAGTTCTATGCGCACGTCCCGGTCGATGGCCTCCCAGGTGGCTCGTCGCACTATTACCGGTGGCGCACGGCGGACGGTTTTGTCAGTGACGTGCGGTCGGCCCGGACTGCGGTCCCGAGTGTGCGAAATACCTTGGTGCCCTTCAGGTTCACCATGATGGGTGACCAAGGTACGGACGAGACGCCTGCGCTGCCGCCCGGTCTCAAGCGGGGCGACTATGACGACGGCTACTACAAGGCCGACAACGAACCGGACACCGCCCACACCACGAACGTGCTCAACCAGATCGTCGCTGCGCGGCCCGATTTCCATTTGCTTGCAGGCGATATCGCCTATGCGGACCCGTCGGGTGCGGGCAAGCCGGCTGCATTCGTCCCGTCAGGCGGCAAGCCGGCCAACGGATTCGACAAATTCAATCCCTTCGTCTGGGACGTGTATCTGGGCTCCATCGAAGCGAGCGCGTCGACGACGCCATGGATGTTCGCCACCGGCAACCACGATATGGAAGCGGCCTATTCAGACCATGGTTACGGTGGGCACCTGGCCCGTCTCGACTTCCCGGCCAACGGTCCCAAGGCCTGCCCATCGGTGTACTCATTTACCTACGGCAACGTCGCAGTGCTCTCGCTCGATGCGAACGATGTCAGCTACGAAATCCGAACCAATGCAGGCTATTCCGGCGGGACCCAGAACTCCTGGGTGGAACGTACTCTGGCCGGCTATCGCCACGATCCGAACATCGATTTCATCGTGTGCTTCTTTCACCACTGCGCGTATTCGACAACCCAGGCGCACGCCAGTGACGGTGGGGTGCGCGCAGCGTGGGGCACCTTGTTCGACAAGTACCAGGTCGATCTCGTCCTGCAGGGCCACAACCATGTGTATGAACGGACCGACCCGATTCGAGCCGGTCGGCCCACCACGGCGGCCGGTGACAATTCCACCGTCGACCCGGAAACCGATGGCACGGTGTACTACACCGTCGGCTCGGCAGGGCGCCCCCGCTACGACTTCCAGCCCGGTGAGCCGGAAAGCTACCGCGGCAACGAGATTGCCGACACCCTGGTGCCGAACAGCTACGTCTGGACCGCGGACGGCGGGAAGCACGGCGAGGCAGTCGGCTGGTCGCGGGTCCGCTTCCGCAACTACGCCTTCATCCGGGTCGATGTGCGACCGGGCCAGTTGCTCAGTGAGATGGACGTGACGGCGGTCGACGAGTACGGCAGGGAGTTCGACAAAGTCACCTATCGCCGCAGGGTGCGCGGGTAGCTCGGACTCGTTGAAACCGGCGGCGGGCGGCTTCGCTGCCTTATGGTTACCCGGTGGAAGGGACACCGTTCGGCCGCTACCGGCTGGTTGAGCTGCTGGGCCGCGGCGGCATGGGCGAAGTCTGGAAGGCCTACGACACCGCGATGAAGCGCGTGGTCGCGATGAAGGTCCTGCCGCCCAATTTCGCCGACGACGAGCAGTACCAGGTGCGGTTCCGCCGGGAGGCGCAC
>JAHFVB010000207.1 GCA_023264755.1 Mycobacterium sp.
GTACACGCCGGTGATGGCGTTGAAGCAGGTGGTCTTGCCCGCCCCGTTCGGACCGATCAGGCCGAGGATCTCACCGCGTTTTATGCCGAACGTCACCGCGTCCAACGCCGTCAACCCGCCGAACTTGACGGTCAGCTCGTTGGTCTGCAGGAGCGTCTCGCCCTCCGCGGCATTCATGTCGCGGTTCAGCGCGGCGAGGTCCTCGTCGATCTGCGGCTCTGTCATGCGCGATCCCGCTTCGCTTCTCGCTTGGCCGTCATGCGCGATCCCGCTTCGCTTCTCGCTTGGCCGTCATGCGCGATCCCGCTTCGCTTCTCGCTTGGCCGTCATGCGCGTCCCCGCTTCGCTTCTCGCTTGGCCGTCATGCGCGTCCCCGCTTCGCTTCTCGCTTGGCCGTCATGCTGCCGCCTTCTCGTCATCTGCTCGGCGCAACAGCTTTCGGGCCGCTTGCCCATAGGTCAGTAGCTGCTGGCGGACCGGGAAGAGCCCCTGCGGCCGGAAGATCATCAACACCACCAGCGCCAGCCCGAAGAACAGGTACTTCAGGTCGCCGAGGTTGATGCCGAGCAGGGTCACCCCCAGAAGCCGGTTGGGAAGGTAGACGATGATGAACGCGCCGAAGATGACACCCAACTTGTTGCCCTGACCGCCCAGCACGACGGCGACCAAGAACAACATCGAATTGATGATGTTGAAGTTCGTCGGCGCGACGTACTGCACCTGTCCGGCGTACAGCGCACCGGACAGCCCGCCGATCCCGGCGCCGATCACGAACGCCCACAGTTTGAACTTGAAGGTGTTGACGCCCATCACCTCTGCGGCGTCCTCGTCCTCGCGGATGGCCACCCAGGCCCGCCCGACGCGGCTGCGCTCGAGGTTGCCGACCAAGAGCAGAATCACGACCATCAGCAGCAGGCCAAGCCAGAACCAATAGGTGCCGTAGTTCAGGTCGCCGGTCGCGTTGCCGTTGGAGAACATGCCATTGGGTCGCTCCGCGCTCTCGAGCAGCCGCGGATAGGCGATCCGGTCCAACCCACGCGAACCGTTGGTGATGTCGGACAAGTTGTCGGCGAGCAGTCGGATGATCTCGCCGAAACCCAGTGTCACGATCGCGAGGTAGTCGCCGCGCAGGCGCAGGGTGGGGATGCCGAGAATCAACCCGGCCAGCGCGGTGACCGCCATGGCCAACGGCACACAGGCCAGCCACGCCCAGTCGGAATGCAGAAATCCGTTGACGCCCACCTGATTCCACGGGCTGGTCGGACTGGTGAGCAGGGCCACCGTATATGCGCCGACGGCGTAGAAGCCCACGTAGCCCAGGTCGAGCAGGCCAGCCTGGCCGACGACTACGTTCAGCCCGATTGCGATGATCGCCACCATGGCGAACTGCGCCATCGTGGCGCCGAAGCTGATTCCCGGGGTGTCCAAGAACGGCGGCGTGGCCAGCGGAAGCACGGCCAACAGCCCGAACAAGAGTATGCCGATGATCCACTTGGGAATTCGGCCGAGATCGGCCCACCCGCTGCGGAGCGCGTCGCCAGGAGCCATCAGCGCGCTCGTCCGCGTAGCCGGTGCGTCGGTCGAATCCTCGTTGGCACTCATGCGCGGGCCTTTCCGAGGCTCTCACCGAGTATGCCGGTCGGTCGGACGAGCAGGACCAGGACCAGCAACGCGAACGCCACGACGTCGCGCCACTGCGTGCCGAAGACGGCTTGGCCGTAGTTCTCCATGACGCCCAGCAGCAACCCACCCAGTAGGGCACCGCGGAGGTTGCCGATACCGCCGAGCACCGCGGCGGAGAAGGCCTTGATGCCCAGCAGGAAGCCGCCCGAATAAATGATGCCCTGTGGCACCTTGAGCGTGTACAGCAGCGCGGCCGCGCCGGCCAGCAGGCCGCCGATGAGGAACGTCGTCATGATGATGCGCTCACGTGACACGCCCATGAGCGTCGCAGTGGTCGAATCCTGTGCCACGGCCCGGATTCCGCGCCCAAACTTGGTGCGGTTGATCGCAATGTCGGTGAGCAGCGCCAGCACCAGCGCGGATGCGATGATGACGATGGTGACGTTGGACACCGAGGCACCGAAGAACGTGAACTGAGTCTTCGGCTGCACCAGGATGATCGGCTGCTGCGCATTCGAGCCGCCGTATCCCTTGATGATGCGCGGCAGGATGAAGTGCACGAATTCCTGTAGCACGAAAGACATTCCGATCGCGGTGATCAGGAAGGTCAGCGGTCGCGCATTCCGGCGGCGCAACGGGCGGTAGGCCACGGCCTCCAAACCCAACGCGGCCGTCCCCGACACCAACATGGCGAAGATCATCGCGATCGCGAGATAGAGGATGGTCAGCCCGACACCCTTGTTGTAGGCATTGCCGCTCGGGCTGAAACCCAGGATGTAGTCCAGACAGAAGTAGGCGCCGAACATGCCGAGCATGAAGATCTCGGAGTGCGCGAAGTTGATGAGCCGCAGGACGCCGAACACCAGGGTGTAGCCGACCGCCACCAACGCGTAGATCGCGCCCCAGGAGAGCCCGTCGACCGTCAATTGCGAGAAGCCGTTGAGCAGGTTGTCGACGTTGAAGTTGATGTTGGCGGCCAGACAGGCGACTTGGTCGACGCACTGGTGAATCATCCGGTGGCGGCTCCTCGCGACGGGGTGCTGAAAACAGACGCGCCCGAGACATGGTGGTCTCGGGCGCGTCCCGGTTCATGGACTACTGAACCTTGTAGATCCAGATCAGGTTGTTCGTGAGCTCACCCTTGTCGGTCCACTGGTACTTGCGGGCAATGCCCTGGCCGTCGTAGGTCTTCACGAACTCCAGCAGGTCGGGGCGGGTGATCTTGCCGGCATCGATGCCCTTCAGCATGATCGTTCCGAGGTCGTAGCCCTCAGTGCTGTAGGTGCCGGGCTCCTGGCCGAACGCCGCGGTGTACTCCTTGGCGAAGTCCGCCGGGGCGGGGCTGCACGGGCACGACAGCAGCGCGTCCTTGGTGGCCTCGCCACCCTGCTTGACGAACTCGGGATCCTTGGTGCCGTCGGCGCTGACGAACGTCGCGGTGACGCCGCCGTCCTTCAGTTGCTGCGCCAGTGGCGCCGCTTCCGCGTAGTAGCCGCCGTAGAAGATGGCATCGGGAGCTGCGCCCTTGAGCTGCGTGACCGCGGCGGAGAAGTCCTTGTCGCCCTTCTTCACCTGGATGTTGCAGCTGGAGTCCGCGGTCGCCCCCAGGGTGTCGCGGACCACCGTGGCCAGGCCAAGCCCGTAGTCGGTGCTGTCGTCGACGACGCAGACCTTCTTCAGGCCAAGCGTGTTCTTCAGATAGTTGGCGACGGCCTTGCCCTGCGCACCGTCGTTGCCCAGGCCGCGGAAGAACGTCTTCCACCCGTTCTCGCTCAACGCGACGTTGGTGGCCGAGGCGGTGGCGGCGACCAGGCCGGCCTGGTCGAACACCGTCCCGGTGGCCTTGGTCTCGCCCGAGAACGCCGGGCCGACAAGGCCGATGGTGAACGGGTCGTCGACGATCTGGGGCGCGATGCCCGTCGCCTTCTGCGGGTCACCCTCGGTGTCGAACGGCTTGAGCTGGACCTGGCAACCCGGGTTGGCCTTGTTGTGCTTGTCGATCGCCAGCTGAACGCCGTTCTTGATGTTGATGCCAAGCGCGGCATCCGGTCCGGTCAAGGCGCCGGCCATCGCGATCGAAAGTGGCGGGCAGGTGGCCTTGCCGTCGCCCGCGGGATCGGCCGCCGCCGACGTATCGGGAGGCGTGAGCTTCGCGCCGTTGTCGTCGATCGGAAATTGCTCGACGATCTTCAAATTGGTCTGGGCCGAGTTCCCCTGCTCGGGCGTGGACTGCTTGCTGCAGGCGGCGATGCCGACCACGAGCAGACCCGCGCTTCCGAGAGCAAATGCACTCCGAGCAATGCCACTGCGCACTTTTTCCTCCGAATCAAACGTTGTCGTCGGCATCGGCGACGCAGCGCACTTCTGCCGGAGCGCCGATGCTTCCGGTAGAACATAGCCAACACCTGGCCCAAGTGCGTGATGTTGGGAAATGCGGACTGGCAACCAGCTGTGTGAAAGGGCTAGTCGGCGTGTCTGGAAACCCAGTGTTTACGCGTCGCCAGGTGCGGCCAGTGTCTCCAGCACCACCTCGGCGACGCGCTTCATCGTGGTCCGACGGTCCATGGCGGCGCGCTGAATCCACTTGAACGCCTCGGGTTCCGACATCCCCTGCTTCTCCTGCAGCAAACCCTTGGCCCGTTCGACGAGCTTGCGCGTCTCGAGCCGTTCGGACAGATTGGCGACCTCGGTCTCCAGCGCGGCCAGCTCCCCGTAGCGGCTGACGGCCAGTTCGATCGCCGGAATCAGGTCGGTGATGGAGAACGGTTTCACCAGGTAGGCCATCGCGCCGGCGTCCCGCGCCCGCTCCACCAACTCGCGCTGCGAGAACGCCGTCAGCACCAGAACCGGCGCGATTCGCTTCTGCGCAATCTCCGCGGCGGCGTCGATGCCGTCGCGGCGCGGCATCTTGACGTCCATGATCACCAGGTCTGGACGCAGCTTTTCGGCCAGGTCAACGGCCTCCTGGCCGTCGCCGGCCTCGCCGACGACGTCGTAGCCCTCCTCGCGGAGCATCTCTGCGAGGTCGAGGCGAATGAGAGCTTCGTCCTCGGCGATGAGAACACGGCGCGGCTTGTCGGCGTCCGTCGGTGACCCGGTCATTCGCACATTGTCCCGTGGCGCGTCCAGATCAGCGACCGCGGGGGCGTGACGGACGGTTTCGGGCATCCTTTATCGTGGGAGTCCGCACCAACTAGCCCTCGTATCCCAACTGGCAGAGGAAACGGATTCAAAACCCGTGCAGTGTGAGTTCGAATCTCACCGAGGGCACCAAGAAACACCAGGTCACTTCGTAAAACGAGCCCAAGGAGCGACCGCCACCCGGCTAACCTCTAGCGATGGAGCTCGACACGGGTGGCGCTCCGCCGGTCGCCAAGCGGCTGACCCTGCGACGGTCTTCGTGTGTGCCCACCGTCGCCATGGACGCCCACACCAAGGGCCGCGCCCAGCACAATCTCGAGATCACGTCGCGGCAGCTGCGCATCCTCACGTTCGCAACGCGAATCGGGGCCGCGATCAGTGTGTTGTTCGGCATCCAACAGTTCCTGGTCGTCCAGCAAGCCCAGTGGATCGGATGGGTCAACGTGGTGACCGCGCTGGTCTTCCTGTCGATACCGAAGCTCTACCGGTACGGCGAGTTGCTCGCTCCGTTGGTGTTCATCCTGACCGCCTACGCCACGATCACCTTCGTCAGCATCTACATCGGCAGCGGCGTCGGCCTGCACTTCTACTACGTCGTCGCCGCGTCCCTGGTGGTGTTGGTGCTCGGCATCGACCACATGGTCATCGCCTCGGCACTGGCCGCACTCGGGGCGGTGACGGTGGTCGCCCTCGAGACGTGGGTGCCGCACAACACCGGAGTGCAGCCCGACTGGGCGTACAAGTCGGGCTTCGTCATCAACGTCGTATCGGTATGGGTGTTCATCATCGCCACGGTCTGGTTCGCGATGCGTGAGACCCTGCGCGCCGAAGAGGCCATGGAGACCGAGTACCAACGCTCCGAGTCCCTACTGGCCAACATCCTGCCCGCGTCGATCGCGCAACGGTTGAAGGACCCGGCGCACAACATCATTGCCGACAGATACGACGAGGCGTCGATTCTGTTCGCCGACATCGCCGGCTACACCCAACGTGCCAGCGACACTCCACCCACCGAACTGGTCCGCTTCCTCGACGCGCTCTACACCGATCTTGATGCCTTGGTCGACCGCCACGGCCTCGAAAAGGTGAAGACCAGCGGCGATTCCTACATGGTGGTCAGCGGAGTGCCCGATCCGCGGCCGGACCACCTCGAGGCGCTGGCCAGTCTGGCGCTGGACATGGCCCAGACGGTGGCCGGGCTCACGGATCCTCAGGGTCGCGACGTCCCGCTGCGCATCGGCGTGGCGTCCGGACCCGTGGTGGCCGGGGTCGTCGGGGCGCGCAAGTTCTTCTACGACGTGTGGGGCGATGCCGTCAACATCGCCGCCCGCATGGAAAGCACCGACGTCGAAGGTCGAATCCAGGTGCCGCACAACGTGTATCAACAATTGAAGACGAACTTCGAGTTCGAGGACCGCGGCGAGATCGAGGTGAAGGGCAAGGGCACCATGCACACCTGGTACCTCACCGGCCGGCGCCGCTGACGGTCAGGGCTTCTGCTCGCGCTCGTCCTGCTGGGAAAGCAGGCGCGCATAACCCGCACCCATGGCCAGCAGCGCCAATCCGACCACGATGAACACGATCACCCGGAAGATCCCGTCGAGCGTGCCCAAGTCGAAGAGGAACAGCTTGGCCATCGATGCGGCGACGAGTGCCAGGCCGGCCCCGATCGGCAACGACCGTTGGGCGCGCGACACCCGCGTTCCGTAGCCGAATGCGCAGGCCGCCAACGTAATCCAGCAGATGGTTGCGGCTACGTGCCCGGAGAAGAAGCCCGCTCCTTGCCCGCCCAGCAGTATCCCGGCGGTGACGGTGAACATCGTGATCGCATACATGGCGACGACTGCCGCGAGCACCCACAACACCCCTGAGACATCACGATCGGCCTGGTCCCTGGCTACCCACGACCAGGTGATGGCCACCGCACAAGCCACCGCCAAGACGCTGGTGATCAGCGTGGACACCGCCGCCGACGTGCTTACCTCCGTGGCAAGGACGAGGTCGTTGGGCGGCGCGAAGGCGAGGTAGTAGAGGCCACCGACCACCCCGAACCCCACCGCCGACCATCTGGCCACTGCACCGTCGCGCCCCAGCACCGCCACGACTGCACCCGCGGCCAGCAGTAGCGGTCCCGCGACCACGCCGTCGAACGCCGCCGTGACGGCGATCAGCAGGGCGATCGCGGAGGATGCCGACCAGATCGCGACGACGCGGTTGGTCGAATTCTTCGTGAATCGATCACCCACCAGGGCCAGGGCCAGCAGCACGACCGCCAACAGGGCGGCCATCACCGCGGCGGTGATGCGGTCGACGGCCAGATTCACCGCGAGTACCGGAATCGTCGCCGCCGCCGAGCACAGCGCCACCGCGCCAGGATGGCTGCTGTGCGGCAGCAGAACAACCGCGCTGGACAACGCCAGCAGCGCCGCGATCCCGCAGGCGGCGGCGAGCCAAACCACCTGTCGGGAGCTCGAATTCACCCCGACCAGGGCGACGAGCAACGGCAGCGCGGCCACCGCCATGCGGGCAACGTGCATGCCGAGCCAGTCCTTGCCGAGCTGCACCGGCAGGGTAGCCACCGACAGGGCCAGCATGAATCCGACGAGCAGCAACGTGACGCCCCCGGCCACAGCCGGTCCGAGGCCCAACAGCGGCACCAACACCAACAGCGCGAGCTGTTCGGTGTTCCACGCCCTGGCCAGCATCAGTCCGCCGCCAGCGACGACCGCGGCGAACACCAGCGCGACCACACCGGGAACCCACTCGTAGACAATTGCCACCGCGATGATGTCGATGTACGCCGCGGCAATACCCGTGGCGGCCAGAGCAATCGCACCGACTCGGCCTCCAGGCCGTCCGTTGAGCCACCACGCAACCCCGACCAAGGCACCCGCCAAGACGGCTCCGGCGCCTACCCGGAACTCCGGCCGAAGGATGCCAGCCTGCGCCGCGAGCACCAGCAGCAGCACCACGCCGACGAGCGTGACCGCCACCCCGGCCGCGGCCAGCGCCTTGCCCACCCAGCTCTCCGAACGCGCCGGGACGGCCGTCGTCGCGCCCACCGGCGGAACCGCGGCGGGCCGATACGGTGCTTCAGCCGGTTGCGGTAGCGGTGCGGACGGTTGCCACTGAACCGTCGGCGGCGCCGAAGCCACGGGTGGGGGCGCGACGGCGACGGCTTGGGGTACGTACGCCTGCGCCGCGACATCGTGATACTGGCCTTGTGCCACGATGCGGTCCAGTTCGCGAAGGTCGGCCGATACTCGACCGAGGTAGCTCCATATGGCACTGACGTCGGCGTTGATCCGGGCGAGTAGGGCCTGGTCCGGTTGGGTCATCCTGTCATCGTGGCAGCACGCATCTCCCAGGGGATGAGTATTTGTACCCAAGAGCGCCCGCGCGACGGCGGCAAGCGCTACTCGTCGAGGCCGTGTTCGATCGCATACCTGGTGAGCTCAACGCGATTCGCCACCTGCAACTTGCGGAAGGTGGCTTGCACGTGGTTCTCCACCGTGCGATGGCTCAACGTCAGCTTCTCGGCGATCTGCTTGGCCGTCAGCCCCTTGGCCACGTAACGCAGGAT
>JAHFVB010000208.1:0-6541 GCA_023264755.1 Mycobacterium sp.
GACGTGACCACCTTGCGACAACCGAAACCCCGCCAATACGCTCAGCCAGTCAAATGACGCGTACCCGCCAGCCCAGCCTGTGCCGACAGACCCAAGGAGCCCAGTGAGCGAGATCCCGTCCGAGCTGAATTACACCCAGGAACACGAGTGGGTGCGACGCACCGGTGCCAATACCGTGCGGGTCGGCATCACCGATTTTGCGCAGGCGGCGCTCGGCGACGTCGTGTTCGTGGAGCTGCCCGAAGTCGGCGACGAGGTGACCGCAGGCAATGAGTTCGGCAACGTCGAGTCGACCAAGTCGCAGTCGGATCTCTACGCGCCGATTAGCGCGAAAGTCGTTGCCGTCAACGGTGATCTGGCAGACTCACCGGAGCTGGTCAACTCCGATCCGTATGGCGCCGGCTGGCTCATCGACCTCGAGCTGGCCTCCGAGGACTTGGACCAGGGGCTAGAGGCGCTGCTCGACGCCGACGGCTATCGCGAAGTCGTCGAGGAATGAGTTTTACGGCAGTGGTGGACACACCACCCCACGCCGCGCGGTACGGTCGGGGGGAGATAAATGCCCGTCGGCCATCGCGTCAGAAGGCCGACCAACGATCGCCACAGCGGCCAGTGAGGAGCAGCGGGTGACGGATAACGACACCACTTCAGGAGCGGACCAGACCTCTGACGACGTTTCCGTGGAGACCACCTCGGTCTTCCGTTCCGACTTCCTCAACGAGCTCGACCCGGCGGCCGCCACCGGCTCCGAGTCGACGGTTTCCGGGGTTGAGGGACTACCGACGGGCTCGGCCCTGCTGGTAGTCAAGCGGGGCCCCAACGCGGGCTCGCGGTTTCTGCTCGATCAGCCGAGAACCTCTGCGGGTCGGCACCCCGACAGCGACATCTTCCTCGATGACGTGACGGTCAGCCGTCGCCACGCGGAATTCCGGCTCGAGGGCAACGAATTCCAGGTCGTCGACGTGGGCAGCCTGAACGGCACCTACGTCAACCGTGAGCCGGTGGACTCGGCCGTACTCGCCAATGGCGACGAGGTGCAGATCGGCAAGTTCCGCCTGGTGTTCCTGACCGGGCCCAAGTCCGACGACGGCAGCCCGGGTAGCTAGCTCGCGATGAAGGCGCAGACCGCTCGCGTTTCGATGGACCGGCTGGGTGAAGACCAATGACCCAGCCTGAGCGCCCCGCGCTTTCCGGCATGTCCATCGGAGCGGTGCTGGATCTGCTCCGTCCCGACTTCCCGGACGTCACGATCTCCAAGATCAGATTCCTGGAGGCCGAGGGGCTGGTCACCCCGGAACGCACGGCTTCGGGATACCGCAGGTTCACCGCCTATGACTGCGCCAGGCTGCGCTTCGTGCTGACCGCACAACGCGACCACTACCTACCGCTCAAGGTCATCAAGTCGCAGCTGGATTCGCACCCCGACGGCGACCTGCCCGAACAGCGGTCCGCATACGGGGTACCGCGACTGGTGCCGGTGAACGAGGAGGACGGCTCGCACGGCGCGGCAGCTGTAGCGCCGGCCCAGGCACGGCTTAGCCGAGAGCAGCTGTTGGCCCGCTCCGGGGTGAGCAACGAGCTGCTCGGCGCGCTCGTCAAGGCGGGCATCATCAAGCCAGGTCCCGCGGGGTTCTTCTACGAACATTCGGTGGTGACCGCGCAATGTGCGCAGGCGCTCGCCGAGTACGGCATCGAGCCGCGCCACCTGCGTGCCTTCCGGTCCGCCGCCGACCGCCAGTCCGACCTCATCGCGCAGATCGCCGGGCCCGTGGGGAAGGCAGGCAAGGCCGGCGCGCGGGATCGCGCAGACGATCTTGCCCGGGAGGTGGCGGCGCTGGCGATCACGTTGCACACGTCGCTGATCAAGTCTGCTGTGCGCGACGTTCTGGATCACTGAGGTCTAGACTCGTTTGGACGGGTTGACGGTGTGGAGGGCAGACACTGATGGGCGAGGTTCGTGTGGTCGGCATTCGCATTGAGCAGCCCCAGAACCAACCGGTCTTGCTGCTTCGCGAGTCCAACGGTGACCGCTATCTTCCGATTTGGATAGGTCAGCCCGAGGCCAACGCGATTGCCCTCGAGCAGCAGGGCGTCGAGTCTCCGCGCCCGATGACCCACGATCTGATCCGAGATCTGATTGCCGCTCTTGGGCATTCGCTTAAGGAAGTTCGGATCGTGGACTTGCGGGAGGGCACGTTCTTCGCCGACCTGGTATTCGACCGCGACATCAAGGTGTCGGCCCGCCCGTCGGACTCGGTGGCCATCGCGATGCGCGTCGGGGTGCCCATCTACGTCGAGGAGGCGGTGCTGGCCGAAGCCGGGCTGCTGATCCCCGACGAGAACGACGAGGAAGCTGCGGGCGCGGTACGCGAGGACGAAGTCGAGAAGTTCAAGGAGTTCCTCGACAGCGTGTCGCCCGACGACTTCAAGGCCACCTGAGGGCGCCTTTGTCACGGATGCGTCTCAACTGCGGCATCGTGGTCGACACGCGGCGCGGGTTTCCGCGATCCGCCAACGGGGCAGCCATACTTTGGGAAACGACGAGCAGTACTGGCTCGACGGAAAGCGTATGCTCGACACACTCGAGCTCGAGACAAATGCGCTGCAGATTTGGCTGGTAGCGCAACTGGGCGAGTTCGATCGGCGAGAGGATGGACAGTGGGCGACACGCCACGTCAGGATCAGTTGGAGTTGTCTTCGGTCGACACCCCTCCGCAGGCCACCGCCGCTTTGCCGGGTGAACCCGTGCAGGCCGGACTGTTCCCCGACAACTCGGTGCCCGACGAGCTCGTGGGTTATCGAGGGCCCAGCGCCTGTCAGATCGCGGGCATCACCTACCGGCAGCTGGACTACTGGGCGCGCACGTCGCTCGTCGTGCCGTCCATTCGTGGCGCCGCCGGCTCCGGTAGTCAGCGGCTGTACTCGTTCAAGGACATCTTGGTTCTCAAGATCGTCAAAAGGCTGCTGGACACCGGCATCTCGCTGCACAACATCCGGGTCGCCGTCGATCACCTCCGGCAGCGCGGGGTCAAGGATCTGGCAAACATCACCCTGTTCTCCGATGGCACGACGGTCTACGAATGCACCTCCGCAGAGGAAGTCGTCGATCTGCTGCAGGGCGGACAGGGCGTCTTCGGCATCGCGGTATCCGGCGCCATGCGGGAACTGACCGGTGCCATCGCCGACTTCCCGGGAGAGCGCGCCGACGGCGGCGAATCCATTCCCACCCCCGAGGACGAACTGGCCTCCCGCCGCAAGCACCGCGACCGCAAGATCGGGTGACCGGACGACGACCTTGATCGCGTACCGGTAGACTTAGCAACGCATCGCCCCTACGCGGGAGAGTTTCGTGGCAGCCAGCTACGAGCGCCGAAGGAGCAACACCTCTCCGTCAACCTCTCAGGCACCAGGACCGCGCTGGGTCACGATGCCTCTGGAAAGAAGTGGGTCGTTGACCCATTCGCCCATGGGGAAAGGCAGCTGCGGTCAGCAAACCCCGCAGCCGCCGAATCTCTCAGGCACCCGGTATGGGTCGATGACAGAGGGAGAGGAACCGCTGAGCGGTTCAGCGCTCCGCCCATGAGAGGTCCGCATGTCCGGTACCCACCCCATATCAGCCCGACATCAAGCGAGCTTCGCCGATAGGCACATCGGCCCGGACGGCGCGGCCGTCGCCACGATGCTCGAGGTCATCGGCGTCGAATCACTCGATGAGCTGGCCGTCAAGGCGCTGCCCGCAGGAATACTCGACGTTTGGACCGGCACCGGTGCGGCCCCCGGGCTCGAAGGGTTGCCCATTGCGGCGACGGAGGAGCAGGCGCTGGCCGAGCTGCGGGCCATGGCCGACAGCAACACGGTTGCGGTGTCGATGATCGGGCAGGGCTACTTCGACACGCTGACTCCTCCGGTGCTGCGCCGCAACATTCTGGAGAACCCGGCCTGGTACACGGCGTACACGCCGTATCAACCGGAGATCAGCCAGGGTCGGCTCGAGGCGCTCCTGAACTTTCAGACCATGATCGAAGATCTGACCGGGCTCGAGGTGGCCAATGCGTCGATGCTCGACGAGGGCACCGCGGCAGCGGAGGCGATGACGCTGATGCACCGCGCCGTCAAGGGTTCGGCGAATCGACTGGCGGTCGACCGCGACGTCTACCGCCAAACCGCGGCCGTGCTGGCGACCCGCGCGAAGCCGCTGGGCATCGAGTTGGTCAGCGCCGACCTTCGCCAGGGGCTCCCGGAGGGTGAATTCTTCGGGGTCATCGTCCAGTTGCCGGGCGCCAGCGGTGCCGTGGTCGACTGGTCGGAGCTGGTCGCCGAGGCCCACGAACGCGGCGCCCTCGTCGCCGTCGGCGCCGACCTGCTGGCGCTCACGCTCATCACCCCGCCGGGGGACTACGGTGCCGACGTCGCGTTCGGCACCACCCAACGCTTCGGCGTACCAATGGGATTCGGCGGACCGCACGCGGGATACCTGGCGGTTCACACCAAACATGCCCGCCAGCTGCCCGGACGCCTGGTCGGGGTATCCGTCGACGCCGACGGTTCGACGGCCTACCGACTCGCGCTGCAGACGAGGGAACAACACATTCGTCGGGACAAGGCGACCAGCAACATCTGCACCGCACAGGTGCTGCTTGCGGTGATGGCGGCGATGTACGCCAGCTACCACGGCGCGGACGGACTGAGGGCCATCGCGCACCGGGTGCACGGCGACGCGCTCGCCATCGCGATGGGGCTCACCGAAGCCGGGGTCGACGTGGTCCACGACGTCTTCTTCGACACCGTGCTGGCCCGCGTGCCGGGACGCGCCGAGGAGATCCGCGCGGCGGCGAAGGCCCGCGGCATCAACGTGTGGCTGGTCGACGCCGACCACGTGTCCGTCTCGTGCGACGAGGCGACCACCGCCCATCAGGTGGAGGAGGTGCTGGCCGCGTTCGGTGCGACGCTGGGCGGGCAGCATTGGGCGGGGGACGAAATTGCCACCCGCACAACGGAATTCCTTACGCATCCGGCCTTCACGCGCTACCGCACCGAGACCGAGATGATGCGCTACCTCCGGTCGCTGTCCGACAAGGACATCGCCCTGGACCGCAGCATGATCCCGCTCGGCTCGTGCACGATGAAACTCAACGCCGCGGCCGAGATGGAACCGATCAGTTGGCCGGAATTCGCTCGCCAGCATCCGTTCGCACCCGCATCGGACACCCCTGGCCTGCGCAAGTTGATCTCCGATCTCGAAACGTGGCTGACGCAGCTGACCGGATACGACGCGGTGTCGCTGCAGCCCAACGCGGGTTCGCAAGGCGAGTACGCGGGCCTGCTCGCGATACAGGCCTATCACCTGAGCCGCGGCGACGCGCAACGGAACATCTGCCTGATTCCGTCCAGCGCACACGGCACCAATGCCGCGTCGGCCGCCCTGGCCGGCATGCGGGTGGTCGTGGTCGGATGCCGCGAGAACGGCGACGTCGACCTCGACGAGCTCCGGGCCAAGGTGGCTGAACACGCGGATCACATTGCCGCCCTGATGATCACCTACCCGTCGACCCACGGCGTCTACGAGCACGACGTGGCCGAGATCTGCGCCGCCGTACACGACGTCGGCGGCCAGGTCTACGTCGACGGCGCCAACCTGAACGCCCTGGTGGGCCTGGCTCGACCCGGGAAGTTCGGGGGCGACGTCAGTCACCTCAACCTGCACAAGACCTTCTGCATCCCGCACGGCGGCGGTGGGCCGGGGGTCGGTCCGGTGGCGGTGCGCGCCCACCTGGCGCCCTTCCTGCCCGGCCATCCGCTGGCCGACGAACTCGGCGACGACTACACCGTCTCGGCGGCCCCGTACGGTTCCGCGTCGATCCTGCCCATCACGTGGGCCTACATCAGGATGATGGGCGCGATCGGACTGCGGACTGCGACTCTGACGGCGATGGCCTCGGCCAACTACGTCGCTCGCCGCTTGGACGAGTACTACCCGGTGCTGTACACCGGTGAGCGCGGGATGGTGGCGCACGAGTGCATTCTGGACCTGCGCGGCCTCACCAAGAGCACCGGCGTTACCGTCGACGACGTCGCGAAGCGGTTGGCGGACTACGGATTCCACGCCCCAACCATGAGCTTTCCCGTTGCGGGCACGCTCATGGTCGAGCCCACCGAGAGCGAGAGCCTGGCCGAGGTGGATGCGTTCTGCGAGGCCATGATCGCCATTCGAGCCGAGATCGACGAAGTCGGCTCGGGGGCCTGGCCCGTTGACGACAACCCGCTGCGCGGGGCGCCGCACACCGCCGACTGTTTGTTGGTCGAGGAGTGGACCCATCCCTATAGCCGAGAACGGGCCGCCTACCCGTTGGGCAAGGCGTTCCGGCCCAAGGTATGGCCGCCCGTGCGTCGCATCGACAGCGCATACGGCGATCGCAACCTGATGTGTTCCTGCCCGCCGGTCGGAGCCTTCGCCTAGCCTCGGGGGCGTGCTCCCGGAAACCGTGCGGAACTGGCGCGACGGGGGCCGCTTCGTCGAAACCGAGGTTGGCTCGGTCTTCGT
>JAHFVB010000208.1:6551-8347 GCA_023264755.1 Mycobacterium sp.
CGTCCGGTCGCAGCCGGGCAGCGGGCCAACGATCCTGCTGCTGCACGGCTACCCGTCCAGTTCGTTCGACTACCGGATGGTGGTGCCGCGGCTGGGCGAGCGGGCCTGGGTGACCATGGACTTCCTCGGATTTGGCCTGTCCGACAAGCCGCGGCCGCACCGGTACTCACTGTTGGAACAGGCCGACCTGGTGCAGACGGTGGTCGGGGTGAGCGCGGGTCCGGTGGTGCTGATCGCCCACGACATGGGTACGTCGGTGGCCACCGAACTGCTGGCCCGAGACCTCGAGGGCCGCTTGCCCTTCGAGCTGCAAGCCGCGGTGTTGACCAACGGCAGCGTCATCCTCGAACGGGCCAGCCTGCGGCCGATGCAGAAGGTGCTCCGCGGCCCACTGGGCCCGTTGGCCGCGCGTTTGTCCAACCGCAGGATGTTCGCCAAGGGTTTCGGCGAGCTATTCAGCCACGACCATCCGCTATCCGACGAGGAAGCCGACGCCCAGTGGGAACTCCTGGCGCACCACGGCGGCCACCGCATTGCGCACCTGCTGATTTCCTATCTCGACGAGCGGGTCGAGTTCGCCGAGCGCTGGCACGGCGCGGTTCGGGACTGGCCGAAGCCGCTCGGATTCCTCTGGGCCCTCGACGATCCGGTGGCCACGCCGAACGTCCTCGAGGGATTGCGGCTGCTTCGCCCCACCGCCGAGGTCATCGAACTTCCCGGGGTCGGTCACTATCCACAAGTCGAGGTGCCCGAGCCGTTCGCCGCCCAAGCCCTGGCCCTGCTCGCCAACTAGCCGATCATGGTGGCCAGCGCCGCCCCGAGTTCGGGACCCGTCGAACTGGTCAGGTTCTGGTAGGTGCCCCCAGTGGTCTGGGCAACACCCTCCCAGACCGCCCGGTCGGAGTCGGTCCCGAAGTCGATGACGTTGACTGCGACGGGTTTGGCCGGCGCGAAGTTCGCCTTGATGAAGTCTTGTAGCCCTGCGCCGTCGAGAGTCTGGTCGGTGTGCGGGCCCGAAGTGATGACGAGCACCGAATTCTCTTGACCGTCGCGGAAGTTCGCGACCGCATCGGAGTACAGCGCGCGCAGCGTCGTGAACGACACCGCCCCGCCGTTGGACGGCGTCTGGGCGTTCAGGTCCGAGGTGAGCACGCTCGAGCGCGGTTGCCCGTTGACGAGCTCCCCGAGCGGCCCGGTGGACACCTCGGAACGACCGGCCACCCCGTCGAACGTCCACAGGCCGACGGTGGCGTTGGACGGCAACGCCTGCAGGCGGGTGGCGAGTGCGGCCGCGGCGTTGGCCACACGCGGCTTTCCACCCTCGTCGGTGGCCATCGACTGGTCGAGCATGATCGTCACCGCGGGGTTCTGGGCGGGGGCGCTTACGGCGTTGGCCAGCGTCACCCTGACGTCCTGGTCGCCGACCGAAAGCGGGGGACCGGACAAGGCGGCGAAGTCGGTGACGTCGCTCTTGGGCATGGAAGCGCCGTCCACCCGGAAGCCGGCCTTGGCGAGTTCGGCGAGGGCTTCCGGCTTGTGCAGGAACCGTTCGAATTCGCTTGCCGCAGTCACTTGCTCAGGCGATAGCCCCTCGCCGGACAGCAAGACGGTCGGGTAGTCGGCCACCACGGGCGGTCCGGAGGGCAGCCACGCCGCCAGCTGGTCCTTGGCGTCCGCCGTGCTGGCAGCCCGCTGGAAGATCTGCTGCTCGGTGGCGACGACGGCATGAACCGGTGCCGCGCTCGGAGCGGAGTCGCTCAGCAGCGCATCCAAGGCCGTCGACTGCTTGCCGTCGG
>JAHFVB010000209.1:0-4128 GCA_023264755.1 Mycobacterium sp.
CGGTGCGCGTCAACCCCGGCAACATCCGCAAGTTCGACGACCAGGTCAAGCAGATCGCCCAGGCCGCCAAGGACCACGGCACCTCCATCCGGATCGGCGTCAACGCCGGCTCGCTGGACAAGCGAATGATGGAGAAGTACGGCAAGGCCACCCCGGAGGCGCTCGTCGAATCGGCGCTGTGGGAGGCGTCGCTGTTCGAGGAGCACGGCTTCGGCAACATCAAGATCAGCGTCAAGCACAACGACCCCGTCATCATGGTCGAGGCCTATCAGCAACTGGCTGCGCAGTGCGACTACCCGCTCCACCTCGGCGTCACCGAGGCCGGTCCGGCCTTCCAGGGCACCATCAAGTCGGCCGTCGCGTTCGGCGCGCTGCTGTCCCAGGGGATCGGCGACACCATCCGCGTGTCGTTGTCGGCCCCGCCCGTCGAAGAGGTCAAGGTCGGCAACCAGATCCTCGAATCGCTGAACCTGCGCCCGCGTGGGCTCGAGATCGTGTCGTGCCCGTCCTGCGGGCGTGCGCAGGTCGACGTCTACAAGTTGGCCAACGAGGTCACCGCCGGGCTGGAAGGCCTCGACGTGCCGCTGCGGGTGGCCGTCATGGGGTGCGTCGTCAACGGACCGGGGGAGGCGCGCGAAGCCGACCTCGGAGTGGCGTCCGGTAACGGCAAGGGCCAGATATTCGTTCGCGGCGAGGTCATCAAGACGGTGCCGGAACAGATGATCGTCGAGACGCTCATCGAGGAAGCGATGAAGATCGCCGCCGAAATGGACACCGAATCGGATCGAGAGGCAAGTGCGAGCGGTTCGCCCGTGGTGACCGTAAGCTGATCGAGACCCTGTGAGCGGGGTCACCCCCCGACTCCAGTCGCAGAAAGAGGCTCCATGTCGGCTCCTCCGCTATTCCGCCTCGCCGACGAGCGACGCGTCAGCGTGGTGCGGGACGCGGCAACGGTGCGGCAGGCCCTCGACCTGGATCCCGTCGGCTCCTGCATGGTCACGTCGCGGGTGGTCGACCACGGGATCGATCCGAACGCCATCGGCGGTGAGCTGTGGACCCATAACCGGGCCAGCGAATCGCTGTGCTTTGCCTGGGCGAACCTGATCCCGATCCATGGCGAGCCGGCCGATCTGAATGCGTTCGCCGACAAGGCGATGAGCACCGTGCGGCGTTGTTCGTCGTTGGTAGGGCGGGCCGAACTGGTGCTGCCGATGTGGCGTCGGCTCGAAAACGCCTGGGGCCCCGCGCGCGACGTGCGTGAGTATCAACCGTTGATGACGTTGGACGGTGCCCCGCAGTGCGCCGTCGATTCGGCTGTGCGCCCGGCGCGCATGGAAGAGCTCGACGCCTATCTGGTGGCTGCCATCGACATGTTCATCGGTGAGGTCGGCATCGACCCGAGGCTTGGCGACGGCGGCCGGGGTTACCGGCGCCGGGTCGCCGGCCTGATCGCGGCTGGACGCGCCTGGGCCCGGTTCGAACGTGGCGAGGTGGTGTTCAAGGCCGAGGTGGGTTCGCAATCCCCGTCCGTCGGCCAGATCCAGGGCGTCTGGGTGCATCCCGACTGGCGCGGCCGCGGGTACGGCGCGGCGGGCACGGCCGCACTGGCCGGCGCCGTGATACGTAGCGGGCGCACCGCAAGCCTGTACGTCAACGGGTTCAACACCGTTGCCCGCGCGACCTATGCGCGCATCGGGTTCACGCAAGTGGGCACCTTCGCGACCGTCCTGCTCGACTGACTCGACGCCCGCGAACGGCACGTCGGCGGCTGGTCTCGTCATGATCACGGAGTGATCTCGGTGCGCCTACGACACGTTGGCTGCACGGACTCATAACATCAGCCTCAATGGCAACTCAAACCTCATCCGCATCACGCATGGCCGGCCTGATCACGGTGATGGCGGTCGTCGGGGCCATCGGCACGCTCAGCGCCTGCACCCCCAGACCGATGGGTCCCGAACCGACGGCGCAGGCTTTCTTCGCCGCGCTCGCCAAGGGGGACACCGGCGCTGCGGCCGACCTCAGCGACCACCCGTCGGAGGCCCGCACCGCGCTCAACCAAGCCTGGGCCGGACTGCAGGCGACCGGCCTCGACGCTCAGGTGCTCAGCTCGAAATACGCCGAGGACACCGGAAGCGTCGCGTACCGCTACACCTGGCACCTGCCCAAGAACCGCACCTGGAGCTACGGCGGGCAACTCAACATGGTCCGCGACGAAGGTCGTTGGGAAGTTCGCTGGAGCGCCACGGACTTGCACCCGAACCTGGGTGAACATCAGACGTTCGTGCTGCGTGCCGACGCCCCCCGGCGCGCATCGGTCAACGAACGCGGCGGCACCGACGTGCTGGTGCCCGGCTACCTCTACCACTACGCGCTCGACGCCAAGGCAGCCGCGGGCGAGCTGATGCCGACCGCACGGGCCGTCGCCGACGCCCTGCGCCCCTTCGACGACACCATGGACGCCCAGCGGCTCGCCGAGCAGGCGAGCTCCTCTCCGCACCCCCTGGACCTGATCACGCTGCGCCAATCCGACCACCAAAAGGTCTCCGCGATCCTCGCCGACCGGCCCGGCGTCGTCATCACCCCGCAGGCCGAACTGCTCCCGACCGACGAGGGTTTCGCCCCCGAAATCGTCAGCCAGGTCAAGAAGTCCGTGCTGGACGAGTTGGACGGCGAGGCCGGGTGGCGCATCGTTACGGTGAATCAGAACGGCGCCGACCTCGACGTGCTCAACGAGGTTCCGGGGGCCCCCGCCCCCTCCGTCACCATCAGCCTGGACCGCGCGGTGCAAAACGCTGCCCAGCACGCGGTCAACACCGTCGGCAAGAAGGCGATGATCGTCGCCGTCAAGCCGTCGACGGGCGAGATTCTGGCCGTGGCCCAGAACGCGGCCGCCGACGCGGACGGACCCGCCGCGACCACCGGGCTGTATCCGCCGGGCTCGACCTTCAAGATCATCACCGCCGGCGCCGCCGTCGATCGCGACATGGCCACGCCCAACACGCTTCTCGGGTGTCCCGGCACGATCGACATCGGACAGCGCACCATTCCCAACTACGGCGACTTCGACCTCGGCACCGTCCCGATGTCGCGGGCCTTCGCGAATTCGTGCAACACGACGTTCGCCGAACTCGCCAGCAGGATGCCGCCGAAGGGGCTGACCACCGCCGCCGCACAGTACGGCATCGGGCTGGACTACCAGATCGACGGGCTCACCACGGTCACCGGCTCGGTACCTCCGACGGTCGACCTCGCCGAGCGCACCGAAGACGGCTTCGGGCAGGGCAAGGTGCTGGTCAGCCCATTCGGCATGGCGATGGCCGCCGCGACCGTGGCAGCCGGGAAAACGCCTGTGCCGCAACTGATCGAGGGCAGGCCCACCGAGACGACCGGCGACCGCACGCCCATTACTCCCAAGATGATCGACGCACTGCGCCCGATGATGCGACTGGTCGTGACCAACGGAACGGCCAAGGACATCGCCGACGCCGGAGACGTCCGCGGCAAGACCGGTGAGGCCGAGTTCAACGGTGGCTCACACGCCTGGTTCGCGGGCTACCGCGGCGACCTGGCCTTCGCCGCGCTCATCGTCGGCGGCGGCAGCTCCGAATACGCGGTGCGGATGACCAAGGCCATGCTCAACGGACTGCCCCCCGACTACCTCGCGTGACCCGCTCGCTTGAGTAGCCTGGTCGGTGAAGGAGCAGCCATGACGAGCATCAACGAGAGCACCAACGGCGGCGTCACCGACGTCGCGGCGGTGCTGCGCATCTCCGACGCCGACCGCAACGGCACGCTGCGGCGGCTCCACAACGCCGTGGCCCTTGGGCTCATCGACATCGGGGAGTTCGAGGAACGGTCGGTATCGGTGGCGACGGCCCGACTGCATTCCGAGCTGGCCGCACTGGTCGAGGATCTGCCCGGCCCAGGCGCCATCGTCACCTCGGCCACGGACCGCGTCGAACTGCGCGGGGTGTTGGGATCGCTGAAGCGTCAAGGGGAATGGACGGTACCCACCCGGTTGGCGCTGGTCCGGCGGATGGGCTCCATCGACCTCGACCTGACCAGGGCGCGCTTCGCCGGGCCTATCGTGGTCATCGAACTCGACGTGAAGTTCGGGTCGGTGGG
>JAHFVB010000209.1:4138-8316 GCA_023264755.1 Mycobacterium sp.
CGCAAGGCGGCCCCCGCAGAAGGGTCGCCGCACGTGATCCTGACCGGGCGCAGCGTGTGCGGTTCGATCGACATCAGGGGGCCGCGGCGCGGGTTCCTGCGCCGGGACCGAGGCTAGCGGCCGTCCAGCACCGCGAAGGTTAGGGTGGCCCGCGCGGCCAGCCGGTCCCGACCCGCATCGAACACGTCCACCGAAGTGACGATCAGGCGTCGGCCCGCGCGTACGACGCTGGCCTCGGCGCGGGCTGGTCCCTCGATGATCGGCGCGAGGAAGTGCACGTTCATGTCTGCGGTCGTGACGTTGTTTCCCGCCCCGGACGCATTGCCCGCAAGCCTGCCTGCGGCGATGTCGATCAGCGTCGCGACGAGGCCGCCCTGGATGGCGCCTCGGACGTTGACCAGGTCGGGGCGGTTGTCCATTTCGATGACCAGGCGCTCATCGGACACCTCCACGTCGCGCATGCCGAGCCGGTGCAGCAGGTGTTCCCGTTCGCCCATCGCCGTACGGTAACACCATTACCGCTGGTGGAGTTGGTGGGTGTGGGTCCGGGCGCGTTGAGCTACGACGGGTCCTCGCGTGACGTTTAGGCTGGTGCCATGTCCGTTCGTATCGCCCTGCACCCCGGCGAGCTCAGCCCGACCCGGCAGGTGCCGGCGTCGATCCCGCGTCCCGAGTATGCGTGGAAGCCCACTGTGCAAGAGGGCACCGAGCCCTGGGTGCAGACCCCCGAGGTCATCGCCAAGATGCGGGTCGCCGGCCGGATCGCGGCGGGCGCACTGGCCGAGGCGGGCAAGGCCGTCGCCCCCGGCGTCACCACCGACGAGCTCGACCGCATCGCCCACGAGTACATGCTCGACCACGGCGCCTACCCGTCGACCCTGGGCTACAAGGGCTTCCCGAAGTCGTGCTGCACCTCGCTCAACGAGGTCATCTGCCACGGCATCCCGGACTCCACGGTGGTGGCCGACGGCGACATCGTCAACATCGACGTCACCGCGTACCTCGACGGCGTGCACGGCGACACCAACGCGACGTTCCTGGCCGGCGACGTATCCGAGGAGCACCGATTGCTCGTCGAACGCACCCACGAGGCGACCATGCGCGCGATCAAGGCCGTCAAGCCCGGCCGCGCCCTCTCGGTCATCGGACGGGTGATCGAGTCGTACGCAAACCGGTTCGGCTACCACGTGGTTCGGGACTTCACCGGACACGGCATCGGCACCACGTTCCACAACGGGCTCGTCGTGCTGCACTACGACCAACCGGCCGTCGACACCATCCTGGAACCCGGCATGACGTTCACGATCGAGCCGATGATCAACTTGGGCTCGCTGGACTACGAGATCTGGGACGACGGGTGGACGGTCGCCACCGTCGACAAGTTGTGGACCGCACAGTTCGAACACACGCTGGTGGTCACCGACGACGGTGCGGACATCCTGACCTTGGCCGAATGACGTTCTCGCAGAAGACGTGACGGGCGCGCTGCTGGTTGCGGGCACCACCTCCGATGCAGGCAAGTCGATGGTGGTGGCCGGACTGTGTCGGCTCCTGGTGCGCAAGGGCATTCGGGTTGCTCCGTTCAAGGCGCAGAACATGTCGAACAACTCGGCGGTCACCGTCGACGGCGGTGAGATCGGCCGTGCACAGGCCATGCAGGCCAGGGCCGCCGGCCTGGACCCCAGCGTCCGGTTCAACCCGATCCTGCTGAAGCCGGGGAGCGACCGAACCTCTCAACTCGTCGTCCGCGGCCGGGTCGCCGGGTCGGTCGGCGCAGCCGACTACTTCACGCACCGGGCCCGGCTGGCCGACGTCGTCGCCGACGAACTCGCCTCGCTGCGAAGCGAATTCGACGTAGTGATCTGCGAAGGCGCCGGGTCGCCCGCCGAAGTCAACCTGCGGGCCACCGATCTGGCCAACATGGGGCTGGCCCGAGCCGCCGAACTGCCCGTCCTCGTCGTCGGCGACATCGACCGCGGCGGGCTCCTGGCTCATCTGTTCGGCACCGTCGCGGTGCTCGAGCCCGCCGATCAACGGCTCATCGCGGGCTTCGTCGTGAACAAGTTCCGCGGGGACCCTGCGCTGCTGGCCCCCGGCCTCGACTGGCTGACCGAGCGGACCGGCCGACCGACCTACGGGGTGATTCCCTTCAGCGACCGGCTGTGGCTGGACGCCGAGGACTCCTTGTCGGTGCAGCCCCGCCACGTCGTCGGCGAGCCGCAGCCACCCCGCGGGGCGGACTGGCTGAAGGTGGCCGCCATCCGGCTGCCCCGCATCTCCAACTCGACCGACGTCGAGGCCCTGGCCTGCGAAGCAGGGGTCCAGGTGCGCTGGGTCACCGAACCCGCCGATCTGTCCGAGGCCGACGTCGTCGTCCTGCCCGGCAGCAAGTCCACCGTGGCCGACCTGGAGTGGCTGCGCCAATGCGGGCTCGCGGACGCAGTGCTCGACCACGCCAGGGCCGGCCGACCCGTGCTCGGGGTGTGCGGCGGATTCCAAATGCTGTGCCGGGTCATCGACGACCCCGTCGAGTCCAAGTCCGGCCGGGTCGACGGGCTCGGACTGCTCGACGCCGACATCGCCTTCGACGCCGAGAAGACGCTGAAGCTCTGGAGCGCTCCGCTGCACGGGTACGAAATCCACCACGGCCAGGTCGTACGCAGCGGCGCCGCCGACTGGCTCGGTGCCGACATCCCGGTCGGGCTGCGCCGCGACGCGGTCTTCGGCACCCACTGGCACGGCCTGTTCGACAACGACGAGCTCCGCCGGGCGTGGTTGACCGAGGCCGCGGCGGCGGCCGGCCGCTCGGGTTTCGTCGTCGCCGACGACGTCGACGTGACCGAATCCCGCGACCGCCAGCTCGACCTGATGGCCGAGCTGCTGGCCGCTCACCTCGACGTCGACGCGGTGCTGGAGCTACTGGACCGCGGTGTCCCGACGCGGCCGACCATCGCCACGACGCTGAGCGGCTGAGTAATCTCGGGTCATGAGCGGACGGCGGGTCACGGTGGCCACGGTGGCCACGGTGGTCACGGCGGCCGTGCTCGCCATCGCGGTCACCGGCTGCGGCCGTACGGTCCAGGGGACGCCCACCTGGCCGGGTGCCCGCCTCCAGCAGACGCTGTTGACCGCCGCGGACTTCCCGAAGGGTGTCCAATACGACCGCATTGCCGAAGTGCCCGGCCGACCCGACGGACAGGGTGGCCCTCCGGCGATGCTGTCCAATCCCAAGGGTTGCGCCGACGGGCTGACCCGGCTCATCGCCGCGGGCGCCGAGCGGGGCCCGGGAAGTGCGCTCAAGTACGTCGTCGCCTACGACGGGGCCCGCATCTTGATGACCGTGCTGTCGTCGCGGCTCGATCTCGCCGCGTTGGCGGCCGAGGCCGACCGGTGCGCCGTGTACCAGACGTTCTTCGACCCGGCGATGCGCGGCATTCCCGTGACCACCAAGAAGCTGCCCACGCCTCGTCCGGACGCGCTGGGCTACCAGCAGTCGATGACGCTCGGAAGCGAGTCGATCAGCGCCTTCTTCGCCTTCGAGAACGTCGGTGACTCTGCGGTGTTCGGCCTTGCGTTCACCACGCCAAACCCCAGGATTTCGGTCAAAGCGACGCTGCCACAGACGTTTCTGGACATCTGCGCAAAGCAGGCGCAGCGGCTGGAACGGCGCTGAGGGCACCGGTTAGCCGGCAAAAGCCATGCCGAACACGATCATGGACGCTAACGTGGCGCAATGCCTTCGTCCATCGTCACCGTCGACGGGTTTCCGGCGACCGTCGATGTGTCAGGGCCCGAGCAGGGGTCCGTCGTCGTAGTGCTGGGGGCCGCGAACCAGGGTCCGGCCGCCTACGAAGCGGTGTGTCAACGACTGCACACCGCCTCGCTGCGGACCATCGTCATCGGGCCCGACCCACGGTTGAGCGCCAAGGCGGTCGTCGGCATCCTCGACGTTCTGGAAGTCCGTTGGGCGCTGTTGGTGGGGGACCGCGTGGGCGGGGAACTCGCGTGGGAACTCGCCGCCACCCGGTTGGACCGGTTCATCGGGTTGGTCGTGATAGACCGTGGCCACCCGCGCATCGCCGACCAGGCCGGGGTCGTGCGCGACGAGAACTGCCCGCCGGTCGAGGTCAATACCACCGCACTGGTCAGCACCCCGGCGGCCCGGTCGGTCGCCAAGG
>JAHFVB010000594.1 GCA_023264755.1 Mycobacterium sp.
GGCGGGTTGAGCCACGAACTCGTCGTGCTGCCCCTGGCGCAGGGTCAGTTCCCCGGGTGGCGCGTCACCGGTCCGGACGGCAAGGTCGACGAGACCGGCAGCCTGGGGGAGGCGTCGCGCACCTGCGGCCCCGACCGCGGTGCCGACGAACAGTCGGCTCAATACGGCATCGTCCCCGGCGGCATCGGTTGGACCACCATCACCCTGGCTCCGGGACGCTACGAGCTGATGTGCAACGTCGCCGGCCACTACTGGGCCGGGATGTACGCCGAACTGGGAGTCACCAGTCCACCCACGTAGCGAGCTCTCCGGTCGGGCGGCGAGCACCCTCGGGTCGGGCCAGTCGTCGGCTGCCTCTGGCGGGTTTCTATAGTCGCAAGGCATGGTTACTGACGTGACGTCAACAAGCAGTGAGCCGCCGCCCATTCCCGGGGTGCGGCGGTCGTTCGTGGAGGCCCGCGGCGTGCGGTTCCACGTCACCGAGGCAGGTCCGGAGGACGGACGCCCGGTGATCGCACTTCATGGGTGGCCGCAACACCACTGGGTGTATCGGGACCTGCTGGCGGACCCCCCTTCCGGAGGGCAGGAGCGAAGCGACCCGGGAATGGGCAGCGGAGGGCAGGAGCGAAGCGACCCGGGAGTGGGCAGCGGAGGGCAGGAGCGAAGCGACCCGGGAGTGGGCAGCGGCCTGAGGATCATTGCGCCCGATCTGCCGGGCTACGGCTGGTCCGGACCCGCCCCGCACAAGTGGGCCAAGGACGACGTCGCCGCGGACGTGCTCGCGTTGATGGACGCGCTAAGCATCGAGCGCGCGCTGCTGGTCGGACACGACTGGGGTGGCTTCGTGGGCTATCGGATGATGCTCGCCGCCCCGGAGCGCTTCGAGGGCTACCTGGTGATGAACATGGCCCACCCCTGGCAGTCGCCGCGCACCGTGCTGCCGCACCTGTGGCGCTTCGCGCTGTACCAACCGTTCGTGGCGAGCATCGGCGTCTTCCTGCAGCAGCGCACCAAGTACTTGGAGAAGCTCATCTACCGGGTGGGGGCGCCCGGGCTCGACCACGACGTGGTCCGGACTTACTCCGAGCGCTTCCGCGATCCCGTTTGTGCACGCGCGGCGACGGACACCTACCGGACGTTCCTGTTGCGGGAATTCCCCGCGGCGGCTCGGCATCCCGAGCAGCGGCGCATCACCGCGCCGGTGCGGGTGCTGTTCGGCAAGCACGACACCGCGGTGCACGCCTCGATGGCGTCCCCGGAAACCGCGCAGGCCGACGACTACACGGTGGAGTACGTCGACGCCAGCCACTTCATCATCGACGAGCGCCCGGACCTGGTGCGCGCGAAGTTGATTGCGCTGGCCGCCGAAACGGCCACCCCCTAGCGATTCGTAGAGTATCCGCGGCGCTCACCGCCGCAGATACTCCACGAATCGCAGTGGTTAGTTCCAGGTCTCGACGGGCTCGGGCGCCGGGTGATGTCCGTTCGTCTGCGCGGGACGGGCCGGGGCGCACGATTCGATGGCCTTCTCCGTGTACACCCGATATCCGAATTCCGGCTTGTAGCCGTGGATCTCGGGGGTGTCCAGGTCGCGGATGAAGGTCAGGATCTCCTGGCTGAACACCTGACCGGGTACCAGCACCGGGAAGCCGGGCGGGTAGGGCGTCACGAAGGTCGCCGACACCACGTCGATGCCGCTGTCGATCTTGTCGAATATCTCGTCGGTGGTGAGGTATTCGCAGTTGGCGTCGTCGTAGGACAGGTAGAACGCGCGCCGGACGTCACCCTCGGGGGTGGGCTCGCCGTCCCCGGAGAAGTCGCGGAACACGCGGTGAAATCCGCTGAAGTTCGGCATCGCGGCGGTGTTGGTGGTGAGTTGGCGCACCCGGTGCTCGAACCGGCCGCGTTCCCCGAGGCCCATCTCGGAGATGTCCTCGTCGAGTTCACCGGCGATCTTCACCAGCACCTCGACCAGGAAGGCCACGGAGCTGCGCGTGGTGCCGATGTTCGTCATGAAGAGCACGGTGTTGCGTGACGTCTTGTTGATCTGCACGCCGTGGCGGTCCATCAGCTGTTCGCGCTTGAACGTGTCACCGTCGTATCCGGTGCGGCCGATCGAGAGCGTGATGCGCGACGGGTCGAGCACGAACTCGTCGGTGTCCCACGCCGCCATCATGTTTCGCAGTCCGGAGCGCAGCGGCTGGGCGATGTGCGAGGGCCGGAACTCGTCGGGGATCAGGTCCGACGTGCGCAGGCAGGACATGAACCGGCTGAGCAGCGGATGGTTGTCGATGGCGTCGCGCAGCTGCATGGCGTTCTCGAGCTGGCGTTGCACCATTTCGACGCCCTCCAGCGCCACCTGTCGGCGGCCCAGGTCCAGTGAGGCGAGGATCTGGTAGTTCGGGGACGTCGAGGTGTGCGCCATGTAGGCCTCGTGGAACGCCTCGGCCACCTTCTGTTCGAAGTCCTGGTCGAACACGTGGATCATCGAACCCTGGCGCAACGCGGTGAGCGTCTTGTGCGTCGACTGCGTGGCGTAGACGCGCACCCGGGCCTTGGCCGGGTCGGGCCGCAGCCGGCGGTTCAGCAGCTCCTCGTCGGTGGGCTGGTGGTCGGCCTCGGCGGTGAGCTCGGCCTCGTATTCGCGCTTGTACTCGTCACTTTGGAGCTTCCGGCGCAACTTGCGCGCCGCGGCCATCGCCGTGCGGTTGCGGTACACGGGGTGGAAGCGCGCGAAGGCGAACCAGGCCTCGTCCCAGAGGAACACCAGGTCGGGTTTGATGGCCAGGCATTCCTCCATGACCCGCTCGACGTCGTAGACGATGCCGTCGAACGTGCAGTTGGTCAGCGACATCATCTTGACCCGGTCGAGCTTGCCTG
>JAHFVB010000595.1 GCA_023264755.1 Mycobacterium sp.
CGCGCACATGAACCTCGACCACTACTTCGCGAGCTGGTTCGAGCGATACGCGCGCAGCTTCTCCGGCACCATCGCCGGCGGCACCTCGGAGATTCAGCGCAACATCATCGCCCAGCAGGAGCTGGGACTACCTCGCCGCTAACCCGCGACCAACGCTAGCCCACGATTCATGGAGTTTCACCGGCGCCGAGCACCGGTGAAACTCCATGAATCGCAAGGCAGTCAGTCGATGACGACGGCGTCCTTGTGCTCGGTGATGGGCCGGGCGCACTGCTGCTCGGTGACGATGCGCTGCAGCTTGTCCAGCGTCTCGTCCAAACCAGGGCCGAGCCGCTTGCCCGGCGTGAAGTCCGCGGGCAGGTGCTTCATGCCCTGGATGACGCCGATGGTCTCGTAGTGCTCGGTGCCCTCGGGATCGCAGACGTAGTCGGGCATCCGGTCGAGCACCGCGGTCAGCATCGACTTGAATACCGTCCGCGCCACGTTGGAGCCGACGCAGCGGTGCACACCGATACCGAAACTGAAGTGCCGGTTGCCCTTCCGATCCAGGATGAGCTCGTTGGGCTCGTCGAACACCGACGGGTCGCGGTTGGCCATCGCCCAGGAGATCCAGAGCCGCTCGCCCTCCTTGAACCGATGACCCTCGACTTCGACGTCTTCGGAGAAGGTGCGGCCGTCTCCGGGGGCGGGGGTGAAGAACCGCAGGAACTCCTCGGTTGCGGGGTTGAGCAGGGTGTCGCGCTCGCGGCTGAGCAACGCGCGCTCGTCCGGGTGCTCCGAGAGCCATTCCAGTGAGTGGGCGGTCAGCGCGGTCGTGGTGTCGAAGCCACCACCGATGATGAGCCCGAGGTTGCCCAGGATCTCCAGGTCGGGGGCGGGTTCGCCGTCGATGCGCAGTTGCAGCAGGGCGTTGATCAGGCCCGGACGCGGGTGCTCCCGCACCTCCATCATGGTGGTGATCATGTCGATGCCCATCTGTCGGTTCATCTCGGCGACGCGCGGTGCGTCGGGCGAATGTTCCGGGGTGGACACCGACAGGTGGGCGGGCTCGCTGTAGACGGGCCACTTCTTCAACTCGATGCCCATCATCGCCAGGGTCAGCACCGCTGGCACGATGTTGGCGAGATCGTCGACGAAGTCCAGGTGCCCCGACTCGATCTTGTCGTCCAACGACGCGCGCACGACCTCGTCGACGAAGGGCTGCCAGCGTTTGATGGCGGCGGGGGACAGGTACGGATTGAGGGCACCCCGGTAGATGCTGTGCTCGGGCTCGTCCATCTCCAGGATGCCGCCGCGTACCACGGTGGCGCGCTGTGCCTTGGGGATGGTGATGCCCTGGTAGCCCTTGCGTTCGCCGTTGATGTCGTGGTCGTTGGAGACCGCGGGGCAGCGGGCCAGCTCGAAGACGTGCTTGCTGTCGGCGGCAACCCAGTGGCCGTTGTAGGTGTCGGTCCAGGCCATCGGGCACCGGGACTGCATCTCCTCGGTGATCTTGCCGAACTGCTCGCGGTACTCCGGGGTGTGCCGGTCGAAGTGGTAGACGTTCTTCTTGCGGTCGTCGTCGGTCGCGACATCGGGCTCGGCTCGTCGCGCCAGCGGCTCGTCACTGTCGATGCTCACGGCGTTGTCTCCCTTGGGTTTCGGGTGGGCGACCTCTCGCCAATGGGCAGGCCGCACCACGTCATTCGATGACGATGGCCTGTTCGGGGCACGAGTGGGCGGCCTCGCGTACGGCGTCCTCGTGCTCGGCGGGCACCAGCTCCGACACCGGTGAGGCGTGCCCGTCGACGTCGTCGAGTTCGAACGATTCGGGGGCGATCATCGCGCACAGGGTGTGGCCCTGGCAGCGCGTCCCGTCAACCGAAACCTTCACGATCGCAATCCCTTTCGAATGGTCGTCACCGATCGGCTCAGATGTGGTAGTCGTACCACTTGAGGTAGCCGCCGGCGTCGACCCGCAGCTGCATGCCGGTCACGTACCGGGCCTCGTCGGACACCAGCCAGAGGATGGCGTTGCTGATGTCCTCCGGCTCGATGAAGTTGACCTTCATCGCCTGCTGAACCCCGAACACGGGTTCGGCGTCGGCGCGGGTGGGGTGCTCCAGGTCGGGGCGGAACGACTTGTACATCGGCTCGCTCTGCAGCATGTCGGTGTTGCAGTTCGTGGGGTGCACGACGTTGGCGCGGATGCCGCGCACGGCCAACTCGGTGGCCAGATCGTGGACGAATTGCGAGAGCAGCCGCTTGGAGGTCATGTAGGCCATGCCACCCGGGTCGGCGCCGGGGTTGGGCTTGTTGTGCGCATCCATTAACGCCGCGGTCGAACCGGTCGCCGCGATCGCCGCGCCCTCCTTCAGATGTGGTAGCGCGACGTGAATGGCGTTGATGGTTCCGATCAGGTTGGTGTTGATGACGTCGGTCCACGCCTGGAGAGGCGGTTGGCCCTTCATGCCCGCGACGCCCGCCTGGGCCACGACGATGTCGAGGCCACCGAGTTGGGCGATGCCGTCCTCGAGTGCCTTCTTGAGCTGCGACGCCTCCCGCACGTCGGCCTTGGCGGTGAAGATGCGCTGGCCGGTCTTCTCGACGAACGCCGCGGTCTCGTCGAGGTCGGCTGGGGTGGCCATGGGGTAGCCGATGGAGTCGACGTCCTCGCAGAGGTCGACGGCGATGATGTCGGCGCCCTCTTCGGCCAGCCGGACCGCGTGACTGCGGCCCTGGCCGCGCGCCGCTCCGGTGACGAAGGCGATCTTGCCTGAAACGCGTCCCATTGGTTGTCCCTTCGGTGGTGTGTGCTCGATCAGGTGTTGCGTCCGCCGTTGACGCCGAGCAATTGGCCGGTGATGTAACCGGCCTCCTCGGAGACGAGGAAGGCGCA
>JAHFVB010000210.1:0-835 GCA_023264755.1 Mycobacterium sp.
GAATTCAAGCCGTTCTCCGAGCGCAATCCCGTCGACCTCGGAGTCATCGGGGCCTGCGTGCTGGCTGCGCTGATCATCGGCGCGCTCCAGTTCCGGGACGTGCTGTCCTTCACTCGGGGAAACACCTACTCGGCATACTTCGCCGGCGCGGGCGGGCTGAAAACCGGTGCGGCAGTTCAGGTCGCGGGCTACAAGGTCGGTGAGGTCAAGAGCATCTCGCTGGACCAGTCGCACGCCCTGGTGACCTTCGACGTCAACGACGACATTCGGGTCGGCGATCGTTCGGAGGCGGCGATCAAGACCAAGGCCCTGCTGGGCTCGAAGGTCTTGGAGGTGACACCGCGCGGAGATGGCACTCAGAAAGGCACTATCCCGCTCGAGCGCACCACCTCGCCGTATCAGCTTCCCGACGCCCTCGGCGATCTCTCGGCGACCATCAGCGGCCTCAACACCGACCAGCTGTCGAACTCACTGACCGTGCTATCCCAAACCTTCGCCGACACCCCGCCGCAGCTGCGGGCCGCGTTGGACGGAGTCGCGCGCTTCTCCCAGACCCTCGACGAACGCGATGCGCAGCTGCGCTCACTGCTGGGCAACGCCAACAAGGTCACCGGCATCCTGGCCCAGCGCAGCGACGAGATCGTCAGCCTGGTCGCCAACACCAACGCGTTGCTGGTGCAGCTGGAAAGCCAGAGCCGGGCACTGGATCAGCTCTCCTCGAACTTCTCGACGCTGAGCAAGCAATTGACCGGCTTGATCGCCGACAACCGCACCACGCTCAAACCGGCACTGGACCGGCTCAACGGCGTGCTCACCATCGTCGACAACCGAAAGG
>JAHFVB010000210.1:845-8287 GCA_023264755.1 Mycobacterium sp.
GACTACGCCACCTCGCTCGGCGAGTCGGTGGGATCGGGTCCCTTCTTCAAGGCCTACCTCGCCAACCTGCTGCCCGGCCAGTTCGTGCAGCCGTTCATCGATGCCGCGTTCTCCGATCTGGGAGTGGACCCCAACACGCTGCTCCCATCGCAGCGCGTCGACCCGCAGGTCGGACAGCCGGGCACGCCTCCGCTGCCCCTGCCGTACCCGCGGACCGGTCAGGGCGGTGACCCGAAGCTGAACCTGCCCGACGCCATTACCGGAAATCCGGGCGATCCCGGTTGCGGGCCGCCCGGCCTGCCGCTGCCCGGTCCGACCGGGTGCTACCCCTACCGGGAACCCGTGCCCCCAGGACCGCCGGGTGGTCCGCCGCCTGGCCCACCGGCCAACGTCGCGCCGGCGCCTACGCCCACGCCGGTGCTGCAATTGGCCCCCGGTGAGGTGCCCCCTGCATCCGTTCCGGCGCAACCGAACAACTCGGAGGCTGGCCAATGAGCACCCGCAGTAGACGCCTTGGTTTGGCCGCCGCGCTCGTCCTCGTCCTGATCGCCGGGTTCGTCGTCGTCCTGCGTGGCGGGGCCGGTATCGGTCGCACTCACGTGGTGGCGTACTTCGACAACAGCAACGGCATCTTCGTCGGAGACGAGGTGCGGATCGTCGGGGTGCCAGTGGGTTTGATCGACAAGATCGAACCGCAGCCGCTACAGGTCAAGATCAGCTTCTGGCTGGACGACAAGTACAAGGTTCCAGCCGACGCCAAGGCAGTGATCCTGTCGCCGTCGCTGGTCACCTCCCGCGCCATCCAGCTGACCCCGGCCTATGTCTCCGGACCGGTGATGGCCGACAACACCGTGATCGGACGAGACCGCACGGCGGTTCCCGTGGAGTTCGACGACTTCCGTCAGCAACTGCAGAAGCTCAACGAGGCCCTGCAGCCGACCCAGCCGGGTGGCGTGAGCCCGCTCGGCGCGTTGGTCAACACCACCGCTGACAACCTGCGCGGCCAAGGTGCCACCATCAGAGACACCATCATCAAACTCTCCCAAGCGATCTCGGCGCTCGGCGATCACAGTGACGACCTCTTCACGACGTTGAAGAACCTGTCGCTTCTGGTATCGGCGTTACAAGGCTCCAGCAATCTGCTCGCGCAGCTCAACCAGAATCTGGCGTCCGTCACCAACCTGGTCGCCAATGACCCGAACGAAGTGGGCAACGCCGTGCACGACCTCGGTGACCTGGCCGGCGAGTTGAAGGGCTTCGTCAACGAGAACCGCGAATCCCTGGGCGTCACCGCGGACAAGTTGGCCTCGGTGTCCCAGGCCTTGCACGACAGCATTCCGGACATCAAGGAAGTGCTTCACATCGCACCCGGGACGTTGCAGAACTTCATCAACATCTACCAGCCCGCTCAAGGGACGCTGACCGGCGCGCTGTCGGTCAACAACTTCCAGAACCCGATCTCGTTCCTGTGCGGAGCCATTCAAGCCGCGTCGCGCATGGGCGCCGAGCAATCGGCGAAGCTGTGCGCGCAGTACCTGGCGCCGATCATCAAGAATCGCCAATACAACTTCCCAGCGATCGGACTCAACCCCCTAGTCGGGGCGATGGCCCGCCCGAATGAGTTGACCTACAGCGAGGATTGGATGCGTCCCGACTACGTTCCGCCGCAGGCCCCGCCGCAACCGCCCGCCACCGACGGATCGACGCAGCCAGCACCGGCCGACGCCGGGGCGCCCTTGCCCGCGGAAGCGCCGACGCCCTCCACGCCGACCGATCCCTCGGCGGGCTTGACCGGGCTGATGGTCCCGTCGGGCGGTGGTCAGTGATGATCCGTCGCCTGCGGACCCAGACTGCCGGGGTGGTGATCGCCATCGCGCTCGCCGCTTCGTCTGGGTGCAGTTGGCATGGGCTCAACTCCTTGCCGTTGCCGGGCACCGCCGGTGGTGGGCCTGGTTCCTACACCGTCCAGGCCGAATTGCCCAACGTCATCAATCTGCAGCCCAACTCGCGGGTGCGGGTGGGGGACGTCACGGTCGGCAACGTCACCAAGGTCGACATGCAGGGATGGCATGCCTTGCTGACGATGTCGATCGACGGTGATGTGGACCTACCGGCCAACGCAACGATCAAACTGGGCCAGACCAGCCTCTTCGGCTCTCTGCACGTCGAACTCGCACCGCCGACGGATGCGCCACCAGAAGGCAAGCTGCACAACGGATCACTGATCCCGCTGTCGAGCGCGGGAATCTATCCCAGCACCGAGCAGACACTGGCTGCGATCTCCCTCGTGCTCAACGGTGGGGGAGTGGGCCAGGTCCAGGACATCACCGAAGCGTTGAGCACGGCGTTCGCCGGCCGCGCCGATGACCTGCGCAGCCTGATCGGTCAACTCGACACCTACGTCGGTTACCTCAACGACCAAAAGGGCGACATCATCGCCGCCGCCGAAAGCTTGAACAAACTGGTCAGTCAGATCGCCGAGCAGAAGCCGGTCGTCGACAAGGCGCTCAAGACGATTCCGGAGGCGCTCGCCGTCCTCAACGACCAGCGTGAGCACATCGCCAATGCCATCACTCAGCTCGGTCAATTCTCCGCGCTGGCCCGCAATTCGGTCGACCAGACCAAGAGCGCCCTGGTTCGCGAGCTCTCCGACGTGGCGCCGGTGCTCAAGTCGTTGGCCGATGCGGGTCCTGCGCTGACGCGCGCGTTGAGTGTGTTGCCCACCTATCCGTTCCCGAAGGAGCAGCTGACGAAGTGGATGCGCGGTGACTATGCCAACCTGACGGCGGTCATCGACTTGACGCTGAGCCGGCTGGACTCGTCGTTCTTCACGGGAACGCGGTTCGAAGGCAATCTCACCGAGTTGGAACTGCAATGGGGTCGCACCATCGGGCAGCTGCCCAGCCCCTACACCGCGGCCAACCCGCTGGTGGTTCCCTACCGCATCGATCAGGGGGCGTAGGCATGTACCTGCCCAGGCGCGTCGTCACCCAAATGGCGATCTTCACGACCGGCACTCTGGTTGCCGTCGCGGTGATGGCCTTCCACTACATGGCGTTGCCCAACTACCTGTTCGGGGTCGGGCACTACCGGGTCACTCTCCAGCTGCCCGCGGCCGGCGGGCTTTACTCCAGTGGCAACGTGACTTACCGGGGCACCGAGGTGGGCCGCGTCGAAAGCGTCCAGCTCACCGACACCGGCGTCAACGCCATCCTTTCGCTGAAATCGGGAGTGCCCATCCCCGCGGACCTGAAGGCCGAAGTACACAGCCAGACCGCGGTCGGCGAACAGTTCGTCGCCTTGCTGCCCCGCAGCGCCAACGGGCCGGTACTGAAGGAAGGCGACGTCATCAGCGTGGACCGGGCCTCGGTTCCGCCCGATATCAATTCGCTTCTGGCAGCGACTAATCGGGGCATCCAGGCCATTCCCCACGACAATCTCAAGACCGTCATCGACGAGGGCTACACGGCCGTCGGCGGGCTCGGCCCCGAGCTGTCCCGCTTGGTCAAGGGGACCACCGCGCTGGCCATCGACGCGCGCAAGAACCTCGACGCCCTGGTCACCCTGGCCGATCAATCCCAACCGGTGCTGGACTCCCAGACCAAGACCGCAGGCTCCATCGCGGCCTGGGCAGCCAACGTCGCCACCGTCACCGGTGAACTGCAGGCCCAGGATCCTGCGGTGTCGAAGGTCCTGGCCGACGGCCCTGGGGCGGCTGACGCGTCCCGCGGGCTGCTGGATCGACTCCAGCCGTCGCTACCGATCCTGCTGCAGAACCTGGTGGGGCTCGACGACGTCGGCATCACCTACAACCACGACCTCGAGCAGATCTTGGTACTTCTGCCCCAAGGCATCTCGATTCTTCAGGGTGCGGGGCTGGCCAACCGAAACACCAAGCAGCCCTACAAGGGTGGCTTCTTGTCCTTCAACCTGAACCTCAATCTGCCGCCCGCCTGCCTGACCGGCTTCCTACCACCGCAGCAGCAGCGCATCCCCAGCGACGTGGACTATCCGCCGAGGCCGGCGGGCAACCTGTACTGCCGGGTGCCTCAGGATTCGCCGTTCAACGTGCGCGGTGCTCGCAACACCCCGTGCGAGACCAAACCCGGCAAACGCGCACCCACCGCCGCGATGTGCGAGAGCGACGAGAACTACCTCCCGCTCAACGATGGCTACAACTGGAAGGGCGATCCCAACGCGACCCTGAGCGGACAACCCATCCCGCAGCTGCCGCCCGGTGCCCCGGAAGCCGCTCCGCCTCCCGGCGCGGCTCCGCCGGCAGCACCGCCGCCGATCGCGGTCGCCCAGTACGACCCCAATACCGGCACTTACGTCGGGCCCGACGGCCGCTCCTATCGACAGACCGACCTGGCCCGCGACGCCGACCAACATCAATCGTGGCAAGACATGTTGCTGCCACCGAAGGGACAGTGACCGGTGCCAACGCCCGCCGCGCACGTGTCGGTGCCGGCCACGTCCGATGACGACACGGCCGAACTCGCCGAGGACACCCCGGATGCCGAAGCCCAGGACGAGTCGGTAGCCGAGGACGCTTCCGCCGAACCGGCCCCCGAAGCGGACGGCGGTGCCGTTGGCCCACGGTCGCGGTGGCGCATGTCCCCGCCCCGGCTCGCGCTTCTGCTCGGTCTGACGATGGCGGTGGCACTCGCAGCGGTGATCGGTTTCCTGGGAGTGCAGGCCCACCGCGCCCAGCAGGCCGCCGACCTGCGCGCGCTGTATCTCCAGGTCGGACGACAGGGCGCCGTGAACCTCACCACGATCGACTGGCACCACGCCGACGCCGACGTGCAACGCATCCTCGGTGGCGCCACCGGCCCGTTCTACGACGACTTCGCTCAGCGCGCCCAACCCTTCGTCGACGTGGTCAAGAAGGTGCAGTCGGTGTCCACCGGTACCGTGACCGTCGCGGGGTTGGAGTCCACCACCGACACCGAGGCGAAGGTGCTCGTCGCCGTCAACGTCAAGACCACCACCAACGAGGCGCCGCAACCATCGTCACGGTCGTGGCGGATCCGGCTGTCCGTCCAGAAGATCGGCGACGACGTAAAGGTGTCCAACGTGGAGTTCGTCCCATGAGCGAGCCAGAGCACCCCACCACAGCCGTCGAGCCGGACGTGGCCGAAACAACGACCGACGCAGTGGAACTCGACACCGATCCCAGTGATTCCGACCCACCGGCACCAGCCGCCAAGCGGCGGCACCTGGTGGCGTACGTGCTCGTGCCCCTGCTGGTGATGGGCCTGGCCGTGGGCGCGGGATACCTGAAGTACCGAGCCGGTTCACTCTCGGACGCGCAGACCGCGGCCAGTACCTCGGTACAAGCCGCCACCGACGGCACGATCGCCTTGCTCACCTACCGACCCGACACGGCGCAAGCGACCCTGACCGCCGCCAGGGATCGGCTCACCGGGTCCTTCCGAGACTCCTACACGTCGCTGACCAATGACGTCGTCATCCCGGGAGCCAAGCAAAGGAACATCTCCGCGACCGCGACCGTGCCCGCCGCCGCGTCGGTGTCGGCCAGCGCGAACCACGCCGTGGTGCTGGTGTACGTCGATCAATCGGTGATCGTCGGCGAGGACGCCCCGTCGGCCACGGCCTCCGCCGTCCAAGTCACCCTGGACAAGATTGGAAACCAGTGGCTCATCTCGGGATTCGACCCCAAATGAGCCGCCGTGCATCCGAGCGTCGTCGAGTACTCGGCGTCGTGCCACCCCATGGAGGTGATCGATCGTGAGACCAAGCCTGGTCGCACTCCGACTCGCGCTAGCGGCGGTTCTGGGCGTATGCCTGTGGACTGCCGCGGAAGCCAGAGCCGCTGCGGTGGAATATCTGATGGTGCCCTCGGCGGCCATGGGCCGAGACATTCCGGTGGCGTTCCAGAACGGAGGCCCGCACGCGGTCTATCTGCTGGACGCGTTCAACGCCGCGCCGGACGTCAGCAACTGGGTCACCGCTGGAAACGCGATGAATAGCCTTGGCGGCAAGGGGATCTCGGTGGTTGCCCCGGCCGGCGGAGCGTGGAGTATGTACACCGACTGGGAGCTGGACGGTAGCCGCCAGTGGGAGACCTTCCTGTCCAGCGAGCTACCGGATTGGCTGGCGGCGAACAAGGGGCTGGCCCCCGGCGGGCATGGAATCGTCGGGGCAGCCCAGGGCGGGACGGGCGCGCTGACCTTGGCGGAGTTTCACCCCGACCGGTTCCGGTATGCGGGTTCGATGTAGGGGTTCTTGACGCCGTCGGCCACCGCGCTCAACGGGGCGATCACCGCCGGTATGGCTCAGTACGGCGGAGTGAACACGCAGGCGATGTGGGGAGCGGCGCAGTTGGGTCGCTGGAAGTGGCACGACCCGGACGTGCACGCGCAACTGTTGGTCGACAACAATACTCGGCTCTGGGTGTTCAGTCCGTCGACTCTGACGTGCAGTGATCCGGCTGCGATGATCGGTTACTGCGACCAAGCGCAGGGCAGCAACCGGACCTTCTTTGCGCAGTACCGGGCGGTGGGTGGCCACAACGGCCACTTCGACATACCCGTTGGTGGGCAACACGATTGGTCGAGCTGGGGTCCGCAGCTGGCCGCGATGTCCGGTGACCTGGCCGCGACGCTGCGATGAGCGCCATCAGCGCTCCAGCGGCCATCCGCTCGGGAGCCAAGCCGGCCCGCCGGCGAGCGGTGTTGGCGATCGTCGCGGTCTGCGCCGGCGTCGTCGCTTCGTCGTGGTGCTCGCCGGCGACTGCGATGGCCGATCCGTCCGAGCCGTCGTGTCCGCTAGCTTTGGTGCTGATGTGCAGGATGCTGCCCGTCGCGCCCGATCTCGACGGCGACGTCGACCTTACTCAGCCGGCAGCTCAGTCGGCGGGAGCGCCAACGTCAGCGCCAGCGGTCGGTGATCCGGGCACCCCACCGTCAGACCCGAACCCCTCCTGAGGTGCCGAAGCGGTGGCCGAATCGGGTTCGACGACTTGGCAAGACAATTCGAGGAAGGATCGCGTGTGGGTATCGGTATTCAGGTGGAGGGTTTGACGAAGTCGTTTGGTTCTCAGCGGATTTGGCAGGATGTGACGTTCGACTTGCCGGCGGGTGAGGTCAGCGTGCTGTTGGGCCCGTCGGGTACGGGTAAGTCGGTGTTCCTGAAGTCGTTGATCGGGTTGTTGCGTCCGGAGTGTGGGTCGATCGTCGTCGATGGCACCAACATCATCGAGTGCTCGGCCAAGGAGCTCTACGAGATCCGGACGATGTTCGGCGTGATGTTCCAGGACGGCGCCTTGTTCGGGTCGATGAGTTTGTATGACAACACGGCGTTTCCGCTTCGTGAGCATACGAAGAAGAAGGAATCCGAGATCCGTCGGATCGTGATGGAGAAGCTGGACTTGGTCGGTCTTGGCGGGGATGAGGACAAATTTCCCGGGGAGATTT
>JAHFVB010000596.1:0-605 GCA_023264755.1 Mycobacterium sp.
TCCCCGCGCATCGCGCCCAATACCGGCAACGCGATCAGGATGGTCGCCGCGACGGGTTGCGAATTGCATCTGGTCGAGCCGCTGGGCTTCGACTTGTCCGAACCCAAGCTGCGCCGGGCCGGCCTCGACTACCACGACCTGGCGTCGGTGACGGTGCACGCCGACCTCGAGGCGGCCTGGGCTGCGGTGGCCCCGGCCAGGGTGTTCGCGTTCACCGCCCACGCCGAGACGTTCTTCTCCGAGATCTCCTACGTCGCCGGTGACGTGCTGCTGTTCGGGCCGGAGCCCACGGGATTGGATGCGGCGACGTTGGCCGACCCGCACGTCACGGCGCAGGTGCGGATCCCGATGCTCGCCGGCCGGCGGTCGCTGAATCTGTCCAACGCCGCCGCGGTGGCCGTTTACGAGGCGTGGCGCCAGCAGGGTTTCGCGGGGGCGATCTAGCGGTTCACCAGGTGTTCCAGTGCGTCAGCTGTTCGGCGGGCAGTCGCTTGGCGGGCTTGAAGTCGGTGCCCTTGGTGTAGGCGATCGGGAAGAGTCCACCCTGGGCGTACTCGTCGAACGGGATGCCGAGCACGTCCGCGGCCCGCTGCTCCCCGTCGCCG
>JAHFVB010000596.1:615-2863 GCA_023264755.1 Mycobacterium sp.
GCCAGCATCATGCTCCACACCGCGGGCAGCAGCGAGCCCCAGAATCCGGCGCTCATGCCTGCGGGCGCGCCGTCGGGCCGGCCCTTCAGGCACGGAATCAACATGACGGGGACCTCGTGCAGGTGCTCGTTGAGGTACTTCGCGGAGTCCATGACCAACGGCGTGCGTTCGTCGCGGCTGTCGCCGTAGCTCGGCTTGCGGGCATTGAGGTACGGGGTCGCCGCGGTGCGGTAGATGTCGGCCAGCGCCTTCTTCTTGTCCGGGTCGTCGACGAAGACGAACTGCCAGTCCTGCGCGTTGGAACCCGTCGGCGCCTGCAACGCCAGTTCGAGACACTCCATCACGACGTCGCGCGGCACCGGCTTCTCGAGATCGAGCCGCTTGCGGACTGAGCGCGTGGTGGTCAGCAGTTGATCGACGGTCAATTCGAGCGGCGGAGTGGTCATAGCCGGAGGCTACCTGCGGGTGCTGAGTCCCAAACCTGGCCGGCTACCGGCGTGAAGAAGGCCCTCCCCCGGGGATGTTCGGGGAGGGCCTCCTGGTTCGGGGCGGTTCAGCGCTGGGTCAGGTTGTCGACGTGCGCTTGGCCGTGGTGGTTGTGCCAGCCGGGCTGCTGCGTCGGGGCGGGCTTGGCCTTGACCGCGGGGCTGTAGGAGTAGCCGGGGCCGCTCGGGGCCTGCCCGGCGGCGTTGGCGGTGCTGGCCAGCCCCAGGGCGGCGCCACCGATGAGGCCGGCGGACAGGATGGGCAGGGCGATCAGGCGGATGCTCTTGGTCATTTCTTCAATCCTCTTGTCTGGGTTGGTGTTTCGTTTGTCTGGCCGAGGTGTTTCCGGCGTTGACACAACTATGTCGCGAATCCAGCAGGACGTCTGTCGGGTGACCGGAGGGCCTACCGGGTGAATCCGCTGTCCACCGATCGGGGGACACGGCTACACGGCTATTGGAAGTCCCGCGAACGGGAGGCCACCTTCAGGTCGACGGGGCTCATCCGGTCGGCCACCACGGTGACCGCTCCGCTGGCGTTCTGCACGATGCCGCGCACCACCAGCGCCGCGGCCGTTTGGGCCAGCTTGCGGTGGCGGCCCCACACCCCTCGGGAACAGAGCACGTTCACCATGCCGGTCTCGTCCTCGAGGTTCATGAACGTCACGCCCTGTGCGGTGGCCGGGCGTTGCCGATGGGTCACCGCGCCGGCCACCAGCACCCGCGTGCCATCCGGCACCGACAGCAATTGGTCGGCCGGCACGACCCCGAGTCGGTCCAGCTGCTCCCGCAGGAACTGGGTGGGATAACTGTCCGGTGAGATGCCGGTGGCCCACACGTCGGCGGCCGCCAACTCCAAGTCGGTCATGCCGGGCAAGGTCGGCACGTGTGAGGAAGAACCGACGCCGGGCAGCCGGTCCGGACGTTGGCTAGCGGCGGCGCCGGCCGCCCACAGCGCCTCCCGCCGATCGGTACCGAAGCACCCCAGTGCCCCCGCGGTGGCCAGCGCCTCGGTCTGCGGCACGGACAGTTGCACACGGCCGGCCAAGTCGAGCAGGTTCGCGAACGGCCCATTGGCCCTTCGCTCTTCGACGATCCGCTCGGCTAGTTCGGCGCCGATGTGGCGGACGCCACCCAGCCCCAGCCGGACCGCGCAGCCCGCGTCCTCCAACGTCGCGTGCGCCAGGCTGCGGTTCACGTCCGGCCCGTGTACGACGACGCCGTGCCGACGAGCGTCGGCCACCAGCGACTGCGGTGAGTAGAAGCCCATCGGCTGCGCCCGCAGCAGAGCCGCGCAGAACGCCGCAGGATGATGCAGCTTGAACCAGGACGAGTAGAACACCAACGAGGCAAAGCTCAGCGAATGACTCTCGGGGAAACCGAAATTGGCGAAGGCCTCCAACTTCTCGTAGATCCGGTCGGCCACCGCGCCGGTGATGCCGTGCCGGGTGCGCATGCCGTCGTAGAACCGGCCACGCAGGCTGCGCATCTTCTCGGTGGACCGCTTGGAGCCCATCGCTCGGCGCAGCTGGTCGGCCTCGGCGCCCGAGAATCCGGCGCAGTCGACGGCCAGCTGCATCAACTGTTCCTGAAAGAGCGGGACACCCAACGTCTTTCGCAGTGCCGGCTCCATCGACGGATGTTCGTAGGTGACGGGCTCCTCACCGTTGCGGCGCTTGATGTACGGGTGCACCGAACCACCCTGGATGGGCCCCGGCCGGATCAGCGCCACCTCGACCACCAGGTCGTAGAAGACCCGCGGC
>JAHFVB010000211.1 GCA_023264755.1 Mycobacterium sp.
CAACTCACCCTCGACCCCACCAAGGACTACCAACCCACCGGAGCCCCCAAAGGCCCCACACGGAAAAAGCCGCAGACCTAAAGAAGGTCCACGGCTATTCCGATGTCCTGCGACATCACAGGGCGCCCCCGGCAGGAATCGAACCTGCGACCAACCGCTTAGAAGGCGGCTGCTCTATCCGCTGAGCTACGGGGGCAGCGCAAACACCCTAGCCGAACTCCGCGAGTCGATGGATGCGCGTCCACGTCCCGAGCCGCGGAGTTGGGAGGGCGGCTCGAACAGCCATCAAAGCCACTCGCGGCCCTACCGGCGACGACTAGCGTAGTGGCCGAGCATTCGGCAATCACGTGAGGAGATCGGCAAGCGATGAGTGACGTGCCGGAGTTGGATGCGGCCGGACTTCCCGAGGAACTGAGTGCGGTCGACCAGTTGTTGCATCGCGGCGAGGCGAATCCCCGCACCCGCTCCGGAATCATGGGCGTCGAACTCCTGGACGCGACACCGGACTGGGAGCGATTCCGCGCCCGCTTCGAGCACGCCTCGCGCAAGGTCATCCGGCTGCGCCAGAAGGTGGTGATGCCAACGCTTCCGACGGCGGCGCCGCGGTGGGTCATCGACGCCGACTTCAACCTCGACTTCCACGTCAGACGACTGCGCGTACCCGCACCAGGCACCCTGCGGGAAGTCCTGGACCTGGCCGAGGTAGCGATGCAATCGCCGATGGACATCTCCCGCCCGCTGTGGTCGGCCACCTTGGTCGAGGGCATGGCCGACGGGCGTGCCGCGACGATGCTGCACCTCAGCCATGCGGTCACCGACGGCGTCGGCGGCGTGGAGATGTTCGCCAGCATCTACGACCTGGAGCGGGATCCGGCGCCGCAGGGCGAAGCGCCGCTGCCGATCCCGCAGGACCTCTCGCCCAACGAGCTCATGCGGGAAGGGCTCAACAAGCTCCCCGGCGCCATTGCAGGCAATCTGCTCGGCGCACTCGGGGGCGCGGCTTCGGCCCTGACCCGGGTGGTCCGCGATCCCGTCTCGGCGGTCGGGGAGGTCGTCGGCTATGCCCGCTCCGGAGCTCGAGTGATGGGCGCGGTGGCGGAACCCTCGCCGCTGCTGAGGCGCCGCAGCCTGACCTCGCGTACCGAAGCCGTCGACATCAAGTTCAGCGACCTGCGCAAGGCGGCGAAGGCCGCCGGCGGCTCCATCAACGACGCGTATCTGGCCGGATTGTGCGGTGCACTGCGGCTCTACCACCAGGCCAAGGGCATTCCGGTCGAGACGGTACCGATGGCCGTCCCGGTCAATCTGCGCTCCGACGACGATCCCTCCGGTGGCAATCGCTTCGCCGGAGTCAACCTGGCCGCTCCGGTCGGGGTGGTCGATCCGGCGACGCGCATTCAGAAGGTCCGGGCCCAGATGTTGACCAAGCGGGAAGAGCGGGCCATCGACATGGTGGGCAGCGTCGCCCCGGTGCTGAGTCTGCTACCGGACAGCCTGTTGGAGTCGATGGCCGGATCGATCGTCGGCTCCGACGTCCAGGCCAGCAACATCGCGGTGTATCCGGGAGACACCTTCCTGGCCGGGGCGAAGATATTGCGGCACTACGGACTTGGGCCGCTACCGGGGGTCGCGATGATGGTCGTGCTCGTCTCCCGGGCCGGCTACGTCACGATCACTACCCGGTACGACCGGGCCTCGATCACCGATCCCGACTCGTGGGCGCGGTGTCTGTTGGCCGGCTTCGACGAGGTGCTCGCGCTCGGCGGCGACGGTCGAACCGTCCCGGCTTCATTCACCTTGGACGCCGCGGAGTCGTCCACCTCGTTCAATGGGAGTGCGCCGCAATGAGTTCGCAGTACGGACAGTCCAAGCGCGCTCTGCGCCTGCCCGGGTCGGTGGCCGAGATCGAAGCCAGTCCGGAGGGGCCGCAGGTCGGCGCCTTCTTCGACCTCGACGGCACCCTGGTGGCCGGGTTCACCGGCGTGCTCATGACGCAGGACCGGCTGCGCCGCGGGCAGATGAGCGTCGGTGAGTTCATCGGAATGGTGCAGGCCGGGCTCAACCACCAACTCGGCCGCTCGGAGTTCGAGGACCTCATCGGCAAGGGCGCCCGCATGCTGCACGGGAACTCGCTGAGCGACCTCGACGAATTGGGGGAGCGGCTGTTCGTGCAACACGTTCAGAAGCGCATCTATCCCGAGATGCGGGCCTTGGTACGCGCCCATCAGGCCCGAGGGCACACCGTGGTGCTGAGTTCGTCGGCGCTGACGGTGCAGGTCGACCCGGTGGCGCAGTTCCTGGGCATCGACAACGTCTTGAGCAACAAGTTCGAGACCGACGAGGACGGGCTCATCACCGGCGAGGTGCAGACACCGATCATCTGGGGGGCGGGCAAGGCCAGGGCGGTGCAGGCCTTCGCCGCCGCACGTGGGGTGGAGCTGGCCAAGAGTTACTTCTACGCCGACGGCGACGAGGACGTCGCACTGATGTATTTGGTCGGCAATCCGCGGCCCACCAATCCCGAGGGCAAGCTGGCAGCCGTTGCGGCCAAACGCGGTTGGCCCGTGTTGAGGTTCTCCAGCCGCAGCGGCAGCAGTCCCGTGTCGCAGCTTCGCACGGTCGCTGGCATGGCCTCGCTGCTACCGGCTGCTGCCGGCGGGCTCGGGCTCGGGCTGCTGACGCGCAACCGGCGGACCGGCGTCAACTTCTTCACCGCTGCGTGGACTCGACTGCTGATGGCGTCGATCGGGATCGACCTGAACGTGCTCGGCGAACAGAACCTCACTGCGCAACGACCCGCGGTGTTCCTCTTCAATCACCGCAACCAGGCCGACCCGTTCATCGCCGGCCGACTGATCAGCGACAACTTCACCTCGGTGGGCAAGAAGGAACTCGAGAAGGACCCGTTGATGGGGACCGTCGGGAGGGTGCTGGACGCGGCGTTCATCGACCGGGACGACCCAAAGGCCGCGGTCGAGAGCCTGCACAAGATAGAAGAGCTTGCCCGCAAGGGGATTTCGGTGCTCATCGCGCCCGAGGGCACCCGGCACGACACCACCGAGGTGGGCCCCTTCAAGAAGGGCCCGTTCCGGATCGCCATGGCGGCGGGCGTCCCGATCGTGCCCATCGTCATCCGCAACGCCGAGGTGATCGCCGAGCGCGACTCGAGCACGTTCAGCTCCGGAAGCGTCGACGTCGCCGTCTTCCCCCCGATTTCCGTCGAGGACTGGACCAGCGAGAATCTCGACGAGCGCATCGCGGAGGTCCGCCAGCTGTACCTCGACACCTTGAAGCACTGGCCGCACGGCGCGCTGCCCGACGTGCCGCTCTACGAGCGCACCAAGAAGGCGCGCACGGCCACCGTGAAGTCGACGCCTGCGGCCAAGAAGGCGCCGGCCGAGAAGGCGCCCGCCAAGAAGGCCCCCACCCGGCAGACCGCGGCGAAGAAGACCGCCGCCAAGAAGGCGCCCGTGAAGAAGGCGGCCGCCACCGCGAATCCGGCGAATACCAATGCGGCAAGTACGAATTCGGCCGGGACGCCGCCGGCCAAGCGGGGCCGGCCGTGAAGGTACCCGCCGAGGAGTTCGCGACGTTCAGACCGACCGGCGACACCCTGGTGTTGGCATCGGTCGACTCGGCGGCCGAGCTCGAGCTGTTGAACGACTGGTTGGCCGAGCAGCGCCGCGCACATCCCGACGCGCGCATCGAGGTGCTGCAGCTACCCGCCGACGACGATGACCCACCGCCAACGGTATTGGCCAGCCTGGTCTCGCTTTTGGAGGCCGACGAACACCGTTCCGTGGTGCCGGTCCGGGTGTTCTGGGTGCCGGGCGGCCTGCCCACCCGCTCGAAGGTCGTGGCGTTGTTGTCCGGCCGGGATACCTACCGGCCGCCCCGCATCCTGCAACGCGGCATCCTGCACAAGGACAAATCGCGTGCCCGCATCGTCGACGGTGAGCCCGCCAAGGTCTGCGAGCTCCGCCAGCAGTGGAGTGACACCACCGTCGGTGAGACCCCTCGCGACTTCGCGCGGTTCGTGCTGCGCCGGGCGAGCCTGGCCATCGAACGCGTCGAGCTCCGGCTGTTGGGGCCGGAGTACAAGTCGCCGCGCCTGGTCAAGCCGGAGATGTTGGCATCAGCCCGTTTTCGCGAGGGACTCGAGCAGATTCCCGGGGCCACCCTGGAGTCGGCCGGGGAAATGCTCGACGAGCTCGCCACGGGGTGGAGTCGATTCTCCGTCGACCTGATTCCGACCCTGGGTCGAGCCATCTTCAGTCGGGGCTTCGATCCCAACATCGACTACGACCGCGCCGAGATCGAGGCGATGCGCCTGGCCCTGGAGAACCATCCGGCCGTGTTGTTGTTCTCCCACCGGTCCTACCTCGACGGCGTCATCGTCCCGGTGGCGATGCAGGAGAACCGGTTGCCGCCGGTGCACACCTTCGCGGGCATCAACCTTTCGTTCGGGTTCATGGGACCGCTGATGCGCCGCTCGGGTGCCATCTTCATCCGCCGCAAGCTCGACGACCCGGTGTACAAGTACGTACTCAGGGAGTTCGTCGGGTACATCGTGCAGAAGCGATTCAACCTGAGCTGGGCCATCGAGGGCACCCGGTCGCGAACCGGAAAGATGTTGCCGCCCAAGCTCGGACTGCTGGCCTACGTCGCCGATGCCTACCTCGCGGGCCGCAGTGAGGACATCCTGCTACAGCCGGTTTCGATCAGCTTCGACCAGTTGCACGAGACCGTCGAGTACGCGGACTACGCCCGCGGCGGCGAGAAGACGCCCGAGGGATTGTCCTGGTTGTACAACTTCATCAAGGCCCAGGGCGAGCGCAACTACGGCAAGATCTACGTGCGCTTCCCCGAAGCCGTCTCGATGCGCAGGTACCTCGGCGAGCCGCATGGTCCGATGACCACCGACGACAACGCCAAACGGCTCGCCATGCAGAAGATGGCCTTCGAAGTGGCCTGGCGCATCTTGCGGGTAACGCCGGTCAACGCAACGGGTTTGGTGTCTGCGCTACTGCTCGCCAGCAACGGGGTGGCGCTGACGTTGAACCAGCTGCACCACACGCTGCAGGACTCTCTGGACTACCTCGAGCGCACCGAGACGCCGATGACCAACAGCGCGTTGCGGCTGCGGACCCAAGAAGGAGTGCGGGCGGCCGTCGACGCGCTCTCGGGCGGCCATCCCGTCACGCGCATCGATGGCGGCCGAGAGCCGGTGTGGCGCATCGCTCCCGAGGACGGACACGAAGCCGCCTTCTATCGCAATACGCTCATCCACGCCTTCTTGGAGACCTCGATCGTCGAGCTTGCCCTGCTGTATGCCGGACGTGCCGAAGGCGATCGGGTAGAAGCCTTCTGGGCGCAGGTGATGAGGCTGCGCGACCTGTTGAAGTTCGAGTTCTACTTCGCCGACTCGGCGGCGTTTCGAGAGCACGTCGCCGCGGAACTCTCCTGGCACGAAGGGTGGGAGCAGAAGCTGGCCTCCGGCGGCGATGAGGCCGTCGCGATTCTGCGGGCCAAGCGGCCGCTGACCGCGGGCGCCATCCTGCGGCCCTACATCGAGGCCTACGAAATCGTCGCCGACGTACTCCGGGGCACTCCGCCGGGCATCAGCGAGAAGGACCTGACCAACCTGGCGCTCGGCGTCGGTCGGCAGTACGTCGCGCAGGACAGGGTGCGCAGCAACGAGTCCGTCTCGGCGCTTCTCTTCGCGACCGCCCGGCAAGTGGTCGCCGATCAGAACCTGCTGGCGCCCGCGGCCGATCTCGAACTGCGCCGCGCGACCTTCCTGGCCGAGCTTCGGAGCATCTTGGGCGACATGGACACCGTGGAGAAGATATCCAGAGAGCAGTTCCTGGTCCGCGAGCTGCTCAGCCGGCAGGCGAGCACCTGACGGTTCCGTTTAGCGGGCGCCATACCCTGTTGGGATGAGCACTGACGTGGCGCGGACCGGTCCCCGGACCTCTACGGTGTGGCCGGTGTTCGTCGGCGTGGCGCTGTTGGCCGGGGTGACGGCCGCGGCCCTGGCGGCCCTGGCACTCACCGATGCGCTCACCGCCACCGGCCTGCCGGATCCCGGCCCGATGACCAACTACGGGCTGCCCTTCGTCCGGGCGGCGGGGGAGATTGCAGCCGTCGTGGCCGCGGGGTCCTTCCTGCTCGCGGCGTTCCTGGTGCCCCCTCAAGCCAACGGCGTGCTCGACGTCGCGGGCTACCGCGCGCTGCGCACTGGCACCGTCGCGTCCGGAATCTGGGCGGTATCGGCCGTACTTCTGGTCCCGCTGACCGTGTCCGACGTCACGGGGCAACCACTGGTGAACCGACTCAGTCCGTCGGCGATCTGGTCGGTCGCCGACCTCATCGAGACGGCCGGGATGTGGCGGTGGACGGCTCTGCTCGCAGCCGTCGTCACGGTGGTCAGCATTCCGGTGTTGCGCTGGTCGTGGACCCCGGTGCTGTTCGGCGGCTCGTTGCTCACGCTGGTGCCGATCGCGCTGAGCGGGCATTCGGCGGCGGGTGGATCACACGACGTGGCCACCAACAGCCTGCTGATCCACCTGCTGGTGGCCGCGGTGTGGGCGGGTGGCCTGCTGGCCCTCCTGGCCCACGCGTTGCGCGGCGGTGAGCACGCCGCCCTCGCGGCCCGGCGGTTCTCGGCGATCGCGCTGTGGTGTTTCGTGGCCATGGCGATTTCGGGTCTGGTCAACGCCTTCGTCCGCGTCAACCCCAGCGACCTGCTGGCGGGGGGTTACGGCTGGCTCCTCGTCGCCAAGATCGTTGCGCTGCTGGTACTCGGGCTCATCGGCTACCTTCACCGGCGCAACGGTCTCGCTGCACTGCAACGGGATTCGGGTGGCCGGGGGCCGTTGATCCGGCTCGCACTGGCCGAAGCCGCCGTGTTCGGCGTCACGTTCGGCGTCGCCGTGGCGCTGGGCCGCACTCCGCCGCCACCCCCTCCGATCTTCAACCCGTCCGTCACGGCGGTCGAGATCGGCTACGACCTGGCCGGCCCGCCCACGCTGGCCAGGGTGTTGTTCGACTGGCGCTTCGATCTGATCTTCGGGAGTGCCGCGCTGGTCTTCGCCGCCGTGTACGTCGCAGGGGTGATCCGGTTGCGCAGGCGGGGGGACGCGTGGCCGACCGGGCGCATCGTCGCGTGGCTCTGCGGGTGCGCGGTGCTGCTGTTCGCGACGTCGTCGGGGATCGGGCGCTACATGCCCGCGATGTTCAGCATGCACATGGCCGCGCACATGTTGTTGTCGATGCTGGTGCCGGTGCTGTTGGTACTGGGCGCCCCGGTCACGCTGGCGCTACGAGCCCTGCCCGCGGCGAGCCGCGACGATCCGCCCGGTCCCAGGGAGTGGCTGCTGGTCGCACTGCACAGCCCGGTATCCCGCTTCCTCACCAATCCGATCGTCGCGACGGTGCTGTTCGTGGCCGGCTTCTACGGGCTGTACTTCGGTGGGCTCTTCGACCTGGCCGCGGGCAGTCACGCGGCCCACCTCGCGATGAACCTGCACTTCCTGCTCAGCGGCTACTTGTTCTACTGGGTGGTGATCGGCGTCGACCCGACGCCGCGGCCGCTCCCGCCGTTGGCCAAGTTGGCGGTGGTGTTCGCGTCGTTGCCGCTGCACGCCTTCTTCGGCGTGGTGCTGATGGGCACCAAGGAGCCGCTGGCGGGCAGCTTCTACCAGTCGCTCAAGCTGTACTGGCACACCGACCTGATCGGGGACCAGCGTCTTGGCGGCGGAATCGCCTGGGCGGCAGGCGAAATACCGCTGGTGCTGGTGCTGATCGCCTTGTTGGTGCAGTGGCGGCGCAGTGACAAGCGGATGGAGACGCGGCTCGATCGAGCGGCCGACCGCGACGACGACGCCGACCTGACGGCCTACAACGCGATGCTGGCGGAAATGGCGCGCCGCGACGCGGGTTCGCGCTAGCCGATCGCCCCAGCGGCCATCGCGGCGGCCCATCCGCCGTAGCCGCTGATGTCCTTGCCCGCTGCAGCGGCCGCGCCGTCACACCCGAACGAGGTGCGCCAGGTCCCGTCGTCGAATTCGACCTTGCCGAGTTGCATCGGGGCGGGCAGGGCCGCCAGAAAACGGCCCAGGGCGGCGGGGGAGAGCAGCCACGAATGCGCCTTCAAGGCCGCGCCTGCGCCATTGGGCTGTCGAGTGATCGCGGGCTTGGGCGGTTGGGACGGCAGCAGTGCCATGC
>JAHFVB010000597.1 GCA_023264755.1 Mycobacterium sp.
TTCGCAAGGGCGACACCGTCATCCTCTACACCGGTTACGGTGACGCCACCTACCCCGACCTCGCCTACACCGAGAAGCACACCGGGCTCGACCGCGACGCTGCGATCTGGCTGGCCGAGCAGGGTGTGGTCAACATCGCAGTCGACAACGTCGCCATCGACCACGCCGACGACACCGACTTCTCTGGACACGTGGTGTGCGGCGAGTACGGCATCGTGAACACCGAAGGACTGGCCAACCTGCACCAGGTCGTCAATCAGCGATTCCTGTACTTCGGCCTCCCGCTGTTCATCCGGAACGGCACGGGTTCGCCCATCCGTGCGGTCGCGGTATTCCAAGACTGAACTCACATCCCATCCACCCCAACGCTTTCGAGAAGGGCCGACGATGACACAACTTGCGCACGCACTCGCACCCACCTCCCGCCAACGGCTGATGCCGAAGGGATCCTGGGACTGGCACGTTCCCACGCCCTTCTCTCAGGGTTGGCGGGTCGACAACTTGCTCTTCGTCGGCGGACAGCTGTCCGCCGACGAACACGGCAACGTCCTAGGGGAAGGGGACATCGAAGTGCAGACGCGCAACGTCTTCGACGCCGTGACTCGGGTGCTTGCCGAGGGCGGGGCGACATGGCGCGACGTCGTCAAGATGAACACCTACTACGTATGCGAGGAGAAGGGCGACGCAGTCAGAGAATTCTGGGAGAAGATGACCCAGGTGCGGCTGCAATACCTGCCCACCCCTGGGCCTGCCGGCACTGCGGTGCGTGTGGCCGGACTGATGTACGACGGATTCCTCATCGAGGTGGAGGCGATCGCCGTGATCGGTAGCGGGCAACTCACTGCGACCTCATGACCGCCCTCGCCGACTCGGTGCCTACCAGCACCGTCGCCCAGCTGACCCAGCAACTGCTCCGCATCGACACCACCAACCCTGGGCGTGCGGAGCGGCCCGCCGCCGAGCTGGTGGCCGACCACCTGGCGGGGCTGGGTTGCGCGGTCCAGTGGTTCGAACCCGAACCTGGGCGCACTAGCGTCGTGGCGAGGGTCCCCGGCGAACATCGAGAGCTACCGGCGCTGCTACTGCATGCCCACCTCGACGTGGTGCCCGCGATCGAAGCGGACTGGCAGCGCGACCCCTTCGGCGGTGACTTGGTCGACGGTTACCTATGGGGTCGGGGCGCGGTGGACATGAAGGGCACCGTGGGGATCATGGTGGACACCCTGATCGCGATGCACCGACGTGGCCAGAAGCCGAATCGGGATCTGGTGGTCGCCTTCTTCGCCGACGAGGAAGCCGGTGGACAGGTCGGAGCCGGCTACGTGACCCACGAACGTCCAGACTTGTTCACCGATTGCGCCGAAGCCATCGGCGAGGTCGGCGGATTCAGCCACACCCTGTCCCACGATCACCGCGCGTACTTGGTGGCGACCGCCGAGAAGGGGGTCTGGTGGTCTCGCATGGTGGCTGACGGCCGTGCCGGGCACGCCAGCATGATCAACCCCGACAATCCCGTTCATCACTTGGTGCAGGCACTCGCGGGGGTGGCCGGCCATGTGGGCCGAGACGAGCCAACGGCGGCGACCAAGGCGATGCTCGAGCGGCTGCGTGATGTCCTGGTCCTGCCCGACGCCACCACCGAGGAACTCATCGAGAGACTTGGTCCGCTCAAGAAGATGATGCTCGCCGGTATGCGCAACACCGTCAATCTCACGCAACTGCAGGCCGGCTACAAGACCAACGTCGTGCCCGCCACGGCCGAGGCCACCATCGATGGTCGCTTCCTTCCTGGAACTGAAGATTGCTTCCGCGAGCAGATCACTCGACTGGCCGGGGATCGCGTTCGCCTCGACGAGATCTACCGCGGAGCGGCCGTCGAGTCCCGGCTGGACTCGGTGTTGTTAGACGCGATCGGGTCCAGTCTCAGGGCCGAAGACGAGACGGCGTTCGTACTGCCGTACCTCAGCACTGCGTTCACCGACGCGAAATGGCTCGCCCCCCTGGGAATTGACTGCTACGGCTTCGCTCCGATGCTGCTGCCCGACGACCTGGACTTCACTGCGTTGTTCCACGGGGTCGACGAACGGGTGCCCACCAGCGCGCTGGACTTCGGGGTGCGCGTCTTCGACCGGCTGCTGAGCAGCTACTGACCGGCGAACGGGATCGGGAGCCACCCGATGTCGTCTTGACCGAGGGGTGCCGGAACGAGTCCCTCCAGAGGGGTGCACGGACTAGCGGGTCTCGCTGCTTGGAGGTTGGACGAGCGATCCGCTAGCGCCAGGTGGACCGCGCGGGCCGCGTCTCGAGCAGCGCGCCGGGTGGTGGCGGACATCGATCACCTTGCTACGCGATATGGCAGCGATAAGGGACTTTAGTCATCAATCGCGTAGCTGAACTAGAACATAACTACTCATTCTTGATAGCTTGGCCGCACTCGGATGCCGGAACCGAGGCCCAATGACGAGCCGCAATCAAGGAGCACCTCCCTCATGACCACCAGCACTACCCGAACGGCCGACGTCATCATCATCGGTGCCGGATTTGGGGGCATGTCAGTCGCCATGGAACTCAAGCAAGCCGGCATCGAGACGTTCACCGTGCTCGAGAAGCAGGACGAGGTCGGTGGCGTCTGGCAGGCCAACGACTATCCCGGAGCGGCTTGTGACGTGCCCAGCGTCATCTACCAGTTCTCGAACCAGCTCAAGCCGAACTGGTCTCGCCGCTTCGGTAGCCAGGCCGAGATCCGCAACTACATTCGCGAGGTCTCGGTGGAGACCGGAGTCCGTTCGCACATTCGTTTCGGAGTCGAGGTCCTCAGTGCTGCGTTCGACGACGACACCCTGAAGTGGACGGT
>JAHFVB010000212.1 GCA_023264755.1 Mycobacterium sp.
TCTTGCTACCCGGCGGATTGACGACGTCCGTGCCGATCATAGCGACGGGGATGACCGGGACGCCGGTCTGCAGGGCGACCCGGGCGAGCCCGGTCTTGCCCTTGTAGAGCCGCCCGTCCGGCGAGCGCGTGCCCTCGGGATACATGCCGAGCAGCTTCCCGCCGTCGAGCACCCGCACGGCGGCGTTCAACGCCGCCTTGGCCGAGTCGGCGTCAGTGCGATCGATGGGGACCTGGCCAGCCGCGGTGTAGAACCAGCGGGTGAACCAGCCCTTGACGCCGGTGCCCGTGAAGTACTCGGCCTTGGCCAGGAACGTGATGCGCCGCCGCACGACGAGCGGCAGGTAGAAGCTGTCGGCGACCGCGAGGTGATTGCTGGCGAGGATTACCGGCCCGGAGTCCGGAACGTATTCCAGTCCTTCAACTTTCGGACGGCCGAGCAAAGTCAGCAGGGGTCCCATGAAGACGAACTTGAAAAGCCAGTACCACATCGACCCTCCCGCAGCGGGCGCCTCGGTCGGTGCCCTGCGACAACCTTACCCACGCGTTGTCACGTCGACCACAGGGCCGCGACGGCAGGCTGCCGGGACACCCGGAGCCGGCGACCTACTCCTCGACCGAAACCGGGATGTGCTGGTAGCGCCCCGGCCCCGACCGCGAACCCGACGAGGGCCCCGACGACGGCGGATCCGGCTCCGGTGAAGGAGGGCCCTGGGGAGCCGACGGGTCGGGCGGTTCGGGACGGTCATCGGCGCTTGGCTCGGTCATCGCCCGCACGACCGCCAGCAGCGCGACGCTGTGTTCGGCGATCACCGTCAGCAGCGGGTGGCCTTCACCGTTGATCAGCGCGCCAAGCGCACACACCGGGCACCACACCTGTTGGCACTTGCCAGGGCCTGCGGAGGTAGCTCGGGCCGCGGCCAATCTCAGCGCGGGATCGAGTCCGTCGAGGATCGTCTGCGCCAGCTGCCGCAGCTCGGGCCCGAGGTTCTGGTGACCATCACTCACGCCGGCCACACCTCCGGATCCGGTCGAAAACGCACGGTCAACTCGCCGCCTCGCAGCTGTGCGTCCATGACGACGCATCGACGCAGGACGGAGGCCAATTTGACCCGGCGCCGAAGTCCTGCGGCCCCGATGATCAGGTCGTCGTCGACCCGGCCCAACGTCAGCGCCGCGGGGTCGACCTGCGGCAACTCTAACCGCAGCCGGTACACCGCATCGAGGCCGGTTCCGGATTCGCGGTCGACGACGGGCCGCAGCGGTCCGGGCGGAGCCACCCCGTCGCGACGCCGCGCGCCATCGAGCAGTTCCGCGAGCGCCTTCGGCCCGATCGGCTCGCCAGCCAGATGTGGGACGAGCACCAGCTTGACGTCACCGATGGCGGAGTCGAGCTCATCGAGCACCGTGCGCTGTTCGGATATCCGCTCGGTGTACCAATCGAACGCCGGGTGTTCCGGCAGGTTGCGGTACTCGAACGAATCATCTTGTACCAGGCATTGATTCACGATCAGCTCCGCCACCGACACCCCCATCAAGGCCAGTGCGCCCAGGGTTCGGATGGCCTCCGCGGCGACCACCCGCTCGGGGGTGAGCACCAGATGCGCGCTCACCCGCGACTGGTCGGTCAACAGCGCGCCCAACTGCTCGGTGCCCGCTGCGATGCGCTCGACGAGCCGCACCACGGCCGCCGCCCTGGTCTCGTCACCGCGAAGGGAGAGCCTGCGGTGCCGCGGCCAGGCCCGTTCCAGGTAGAGCCCGAAGGTGGCCGGCAGCGTCAACATCCTCATGGCGTCGGCGGTCGAGGCACAGTCGACGACGACGTGGTCCCACTCCCCCGAGGCCGCCAACTCGCCAACCTCGTGCAGCCCGAGCACCTCCTGGATGCCGGGTAGGGCCGAAAGTTCCTCGGGAGCAAGGCCGTCCAGGTCCGACTCGGGGAACCTGTCGGACAGTACGCCGGCGACCTCACGCCACCGCGTCTCGAGCAGCGCCAGGGTGTCCAGGGCGAGCGCATCCAGGAATCCGCCGGCGGCGTCCCGTCCGACGTCGAGGTCGGCGAGCACCCGGGTGGGCCGGCGCTCGCCCGTCGGCGTGATCGTCACCCCGAGCACGTCGCCGGTGGAATGGGCCTGGTCAGTCGAGACGATCAACACGCGCTGGCCGCCCCGTGCGTCGCGCACGGCGGTTGCGGTCGCCAACGTGGACTTGCCTACCCCACCCTTGCCGACGAACAGGCTGATTCGGGCGGGCTCGCGGTCGATCACTCAGCCTCGACTCGCTTCTTGAGATCCTTGAGGGCCGTATCGGTGAGCCTGCGCTCGGCCTTGCGCTTGAGCAGCCCGATCATCGGAATGACCAGGTCGACGGATAGTTCGTAGGTGACTTCGGTCCCAGTACCCTTGGGCGCCAAGCGATATGCCCCGTCGAGCGCCTTGAGCAGCGAGCTGGAGACCAGCGACCACGTCACCGACTCGTGATCGGGCGGCCAGACGTAGGACAGCACCATGGTGTCCTTGAGCACGGCGGCGTCCAGCACCAGTCTGGCGATCTTCGGACGCCCGTCGGCGTCGACCTCCAGGACTTCGGCTTCCTTGTACTCCGCGACCCAATCCGGGTATGAACCGATGTCGGCGATGACCTCCATCACCGTCGACGGTGCCGCGTCGATGTAGATCGTCTGCGCAGTCTTGTCCGCCACGTGTGCTCTCCGTCGTCGTGCACTGAAGGACGGTGCGGGCCCTTCAGCACAGAAATGTACCCGCACCCACGGCGCTCTGGGGCTCAGCGCTCCGGCTCGGGGAGCTCGGGGCCTCGCCGCGGTCAGGCCAGTCGGGAGACCCCGACCGGTCGGTGCTCCTCGAGTCGGCGCTTCACCTCGAACGCCATGTCCTTGCCCGCCACCCTGCGGCGATGGACCAATTTCGGCAGGTTCATCTTGGCGAGCTCGAAGGCCGCCACTCCGGCCGGCTCGGCATGGAGGAAGTAGTGGAGTATGACGCCGTCGAACGACGGCTCCAGCCAGACTTCCATGGTGCCGGTCAACGCCCCGGTGACGGTCCAGCGCTGGCCGGCGGGACCGCGGTCCTCGACGACCGTCAAACGCAGGTCGGGCCACCACCGACGCCAGCTGCTGGGGTCGGCGACCGCCGCGCCGACGTCGACGGGGTCCGCGCAGACGAACGTTTCGTCCGCGATCTGGATGCTGTTCATCGTTGAACAGCTTCACACACGAACTCTCACGCCTCGTCGGGGGCCGACTAGGCTGGAGCGACGTCATATCCGGCCAGCGGCCGACCACCCGTCCAAAGGGGCCAAGATCGTGCGCGAGTTCAGCGTTCCCGCAACCTTCACCGTTGGCGAGCACGACACCGTCGTCAGTTCCGTGTACTCCCACGCGGCCGACGACCCCGACCACGTGATCGTCCAGCGGCTGGTCGACGGCACGTGGACCGATGTGACCTGCGCCCAGTTCGCTGACCAAGTACGTTCGGCCGCTTTGGGTTTGATTGGTTGCGGGGTTCAGCAGGGTGACCGGGTGGCGTTGTTGTCGGCGACGCGGTACGAGTGGGCGATCATCGACTTCGCCATTCTGTCGATCGGTGCGGTCACGGTCCCGATCTACGAGACCTCGTCGGTCGAGCAGGTGAGGTTCGTACTGGCCGACTCGGGAGCCGTCGTGGCGTTGGTCGAGACCGACGAGCACGCCGGCAAGGTCGAACAACTCAAGGACGAACTACCCGCCCTGCGCAATGTCCTGTGCATCGCCGGTTCGGGCCCGGCTGCGCTCGACGAGCTCGCCGAGGCGGGCCGGGGCACCGACGCGGTCGAGCTGCAGGCCCGGCTGGCGGCCATCAGGTCGGCCGACCTCGCGACGCTGGTCTACACCTCCGGCACCACCGGTCGGCCCAAGGGCTGCCAGTTGACGCACTCCAACCTGTTGTTCGAGCTGCGCGGCGCCAAGGCCTGTTTCCCCGACCTGCTGACCAAGGGCGAGAAGCTGTTGGTGTTCCTGCCGCTGGCGCACGTGCTGGCCCGCGCCATCACGATCTCGGCGTTCAGCAACAAGGTGACGTTGGGCTTCACCAGCGACGTGAAGAATCTGGTGCCGACCCTCGGGGTGTTCAAGCCGACGTTGGTGGTTTCGGTGCCGCGGGTCTTCGAGAAGGTCTACAACACCGCCGAGCAGAACGCTCGCAACGACGGCAAGGGCTGGATCTTCGCCCCGGCTGCGAACACCGCGATCGAGTGGAGCCAGGCTCGAGACCGGTCCGGCGGCCCGGGCCTACTGCTGAACCTCAAGCACGCTCTCTTCGACCGGCTGGTCTACGGCAAGCTGCGGGCGGCCCTTGGCGGCAACTGCCACGCCGCCATCTCCGGCGGCGCCCCCCTGGGCGCGCGACTGGGACACTTCTACCGCGGCGTCGGGGTGACCATCTACGAGGGTTATGGGCTCACCGAGACCAGCGCGGCCATCACGGTCAACCAGGTGGGCGCACTGAAGGTCGGATCGGTGGGAAAGCTGTTGCCGGGCAACAAGATGCGTGTCGACGACGACACCGAACTGCTGGTTTCGGGAGGGGTCGTGTTCAGCGGCTACTGGAACAACCAGGCCGAGACCGACGCCGTGTTCACCGACGGCTGGTTCCACACCGGTGACCTCGGGGCCATCGACGACGAGGGTTTCCTGACCATCGTGGGACGCAAGAAGGAGATCATCGTGACGGCCGGCGGCAAGAACGTGGCGCCGGCGCTGTTGGAGGATCGCATGCGGGCCCATCCGTTGATCAGCCAGGCCATGGTGGTCGGCGACGCGCAACCGTTCATCGCGGCCCTGATCACGATCGACCCGGAGGCCTTTCCCGGCTGGAAGCAGCGCAACGGCAAGGACCCGGCGGCCACCGTGGGCGACCTGGCCGAGGATCCGGATCTGGTCGCCGAAGTCGAGCTGGCCGTCAAGGACGCCAATCAGGTGGTGTCCCATGCCGAGTCGATTCGCAAGTTCCGGATCCTGCCGGTCGACTTCACCGAGGACACGGGCGAACTCACCCCGACGTTGAAGGTCAAGCGCAAGGTGGTCGCCGAGAAGTTCGCAGGCGACATCGACGCCCTGTACGCCAAGGTCGGCGACTAACCCCTCAGCAGCTGCGAGAGCCGGTCGGCCTTGGTCCGCCACTGCCAGTCGTCGACGACCCACTGCCGGCCCGCCGCGCCCATGGCGGCCGCGCGCCCGGGATCGGCCAACAGGTCGCCGACGGCGGCGGCGATGGCCCCGACGTCCCAACCGTCGACGACGAGCCCGGTCTCGCCGTCGCGAACCGATTCCGGTGCGCCTCCGGAGCGACCGGCGACCACGGGCACCCCGCTTGCCGAGGCCTCCAGATAGACGATGCCGAGCCCCTCGACGTCCAGCCCGGCGCCGCGGGTCCGGCATGGCATCGCGAATACGTCGGCCATCGCGTGGTGGGCGGGCAGCTCCTCGGCGGGCACGCCCTCGGTGAACACCACGTGGTCGGCCACCCCGAAGCGGTGCGCGAGCCCGTGCAGCTTGTCCCGGTACGGGCCGCCACCGACGATTACCAGCGTCGCGCCGGGCACGCGCTGCCGGATCGAGGGCAGCGCTTGAATCAGCATGTCCTGGCCCTTGCGTGGCACCAGGCGTGACACGCATGCGACCACCGGGCGCTCGCCGAGCCCGTACCGCGCGCGCAGCTCGGCGCGGGCGACGGAATCGGGTTGGAAGCGCTCGATGTTGACCCCGGGTGCGAGGTGTTCCAGCGCCGCCTTCGGCCCGAACGCGGAGGCGAAGCGGCTTCGCGTGTAGTGGCTGATGAACGTCACGACGTCGGTGTCATTCCCAATGCGGCGCAACGCCGTTCGAGCCACCGGTAACATCGACCAGCCCACTTCGTGACCGTGGGTGCTGGCGATCACCCGGCGGGCGCCCGCCTCCCGGGCCAGCGGCGTGAGCAACGCCAGCGGCGCTGCGGCACCGAACCACACGGTTTCGATGTCGGCGTGCTTGATGAGCTTGCGCATCCGGCCCGCCACCGACGGCTCCGGCACCATCAGCGTCGTCGGATGTCGCACCACCTCGATTCCAGCGGCCGCGGCTCGCCGGTCGTATTCCTCGGCGCCCTTCCACTTGGGTGCGTAGACCGTCAGCGAGTGGTCGCCGGCGAGCACCAGCTCGTCGACGAGGTTCTCCAGGTAGGACTGGATGCCGCCGGGGCGCGGCGGAAAGTCGTTGGTTACCAGAAGAACCCGGGTCATTGCGGTCAGGTTAGTCGCTCAGCCACTGCCGCCAGGCCACCAGCACCTGGTTCAGCTCGGCACCGAGCGTCTCGTGCACCGCCGCCGCGAGGTCCGCGTGGCCGGGCCCGCACGCCGCCAGGTACAGGCTGCGCAGCGTCGCTGGTCCGTACCGGTCGGCCAGGTAGCGGCTGAACCACCACGCCCGGTCGTAGGCCAGGGCCCGGGTCGCGGCGTCCCCATCGAATTCGGCGGCGGTGGGCAGCCGAGCCAGTTCGGTCGCCCGGCTCGGCCCCGGCCGTGGTTCGGGCGGGCGACCGACGAAGTCGGCGACCCCCTCGGTCAGGACTTGCGGAGCGTCGGCGGTCGTCTGCGGTCTCGAGGCGTAGTGGAACAGTTCGTGGCGCAACACGAGGCGCAGCGCCGGCTGACTCATCGAGCCGGCGCCCGGGGCGAACAGGATCCGCTGGGCGGTGGTCGTTGCGGCGTTGTCCGGCGTTCCGCCGTCCAAGCCAAGGAACTCCTGATTGTCGCCCGCGGCGACGATGAGCACCTGGCGGGGCCAGTCCTCACCCCACAGGGCCGTGACGGCCTGCGCCGCGCCGTCCAGTTCGCTCGCGATCCGATCGGTCAGGAGCGACGCATCGGCTCCTGGTAGCGCCATCAGGGTGACGTTGCGGCCGTCGCTCAGGGTCCTGGAATTCGACGGCCCGGAACTCGACGGGTCGGCTGGCCCGACGTGCGTCCCGGCTGTCCCGGGCACCGCGGCGGTCGAGCTGGGCCACGCGATCAGCGCGCCGGCGAGCACGAGCTCGACGAGCAGCAGGGCACCTAGCAGGGGCCGCTCAGTAACGGCGGACGTTGTGAATCGGTGCATTGTCCACCGGGGCGACCCGCACCGGTGTGCCATAGGTGGACGCGTGCACCATCATGCCGTCGCCGATGTAGATGCCGACGTGCGAGGCGTCCGAGTAGTAGGTGATGAGATCACCGGGCTGCATCTGGTCCATCGAGACGGACTGCCCACCTTGGGCGAGCGCTTGGCTGGAGTGCGGCAGGTTGACCCCAGCCTGGCCGAACGCCCACATGACCAGACCCGAGCAGTCGAACGCGTTGGGACCCGATGCACCCCACGAATAAGGGGACCCGATTCTGGTCAAGGCGGCCTGCACAGCGACCGCCCCTTCGCCGCCGGGCATGGGCAGCGCCGCTTCCGGCGGGGCTATGTCACCTGGGGTGATCCCGCTCGGGGCCGCAGCAAGTACCTCGGGGTTGTCGGCGGGTGGCAAAGCCTCGGGAGCCGGCACGGGAGGTATCGCGGCGAGGGCTTCGCGTTGGGCGGGAGTGAGCTGGGTGTACTGCGATCGGACGATGCCGATCTGCACTTGGAGCTTGCTTTGCTTTGATTGCAAATCGGCGCGCACTGCGGCCGCTTGTTCCGCGGCGGTCTTGGCGCCGGCGGCCGATGCGGCCGAGGCGGCCTCGGCGCGAGCGGCCTGTTCACTGGCCGCCCGGAAGCTCTGCATCTGGGTGGACATCTCGGTACCCATCGCGCGTTGGATGGCGAGCTGGTCGATGAGGTTCTGCGGGGAGTCGGCGGTCAGCATGGCGTTGAGTCCGTCGGTGCGACCACCCATGTACTGGGCTACAGCAAACTTATCGACGGACGATTGGTACTTTGCCAGTTCCGCGTTGGCGGCATCCACCGCAGCCATGTCGGCTGCGTGTTGCGCATCCGAAGATTGTTGTGCCGCAACCTTTTTGTCGAGGTCGAGCTCCGCCGTATGCATGGCTTCGGTGGTCTGCTCGGCCTGCCTCGACAACTCATTGAGTTTCGCCAACGCATCGTCGGCAGGATCGGCGTGCACACTCCCGGCGACGATTCCGCCGAGCACCATTGCACCCGCAATCACGCTAACTAGGGGTCGCCGAATTCCATGGATGAGTCGCTGCGTGCGGTCGAGCGTCA